>NZ_JBEXXE010000005.1:0-173250 GCF_040630255.1 Streptomyces sp. NPDC005820 | reverse complement strand
CGGCAGACACCGCCGCCCGGACCGCTGGGTCGGCTGGGGTAGCCAGGACGGCAGGGGCCACCGGGTCCACTGAGACCGCTGGGCTCGCCGGGACCGCTGGGGTGGCCGGGACGGCAGAGACCGTCGGGACGGCAGACACCGCCGCCCGGACCGCTGGGTCGGCTGGGGTAGCCAGGACGGCAGGGGCCACCGGGTCCACTGAGACCGCTGGGCTCGCCGGGACCACTGGGGTGACCGGGACGGCAGAGACCGTCGGGACGGCAGAGGCTGCCGGGACGGCAGAGACCGTCCGGACCGCCGGGTCGGCTGGGGTAGCCAGGGCGGCAGAGGCCGCCGGGACCGCCAGGGCGGCAGAGGTCGCCGGGACCGCCAGGACGGCAGGGACCGCCGAGATCGGTGGGACCGCTGGGACCGCTGGGACCGCTGAACACCCGCCCCCGGCCACCGAGCGCCCCGCTTCGGAGGGTCAGGTCCCCGTCGCGGAGAGACCCGCCGAGACGACCATGGAGCTCCTGCTGCCGCACCCGCAGGGGGAAGCGGGCGGCGGGGCGGGCGGTACCGCCGAGCACAGCAGGGTTCCGGACGCGCCCGAGGCGCTCCTCGCCGATGAGGAGCCCGTCACCGACAAGGGCCTGCCCAAGCGGACTCCCAAGATCACTGTCCCCACCCAGGCCCCGCGCCGACTGACCGGTTCGGTCGACGCCGAGGCCCTCCGCCGCCGTCTGGGTGGCTTCCGCCGGGGGGCGGAGGCCGGTTACCGCGAGGTGGAGGCGGAGATCGCGGAGAAGACGGGCCAGAACAAGGTTCCGGCACCCGCGTCACCTCAAGATGCACACGCACACGCCGAAGAAGACACGGGGGGCACAGTCGAGGAGGCAAGCAGTTGACCGCGCCCAGTACCTTCGGACTGAGCAGTGAAGCTCGTAACCTGCACTGGCTGTTGACCAACCTCGTGGAGGAGGTCCCCGGCATCCAGTCCGTCGCCGTCGTCTCCTCCGACGGCCTGCTCCTGCTCTCCTCGGACCCCGGCCGCAACAACGAGGCCCGACAGTCCCGCAGCGACAAACCCACCGGCCCGCGCGGCTCCTCCGCCGACCTCGCGACCATCGTCTCCGGTATCGGCAGCCTCACCATCGGCGCCGCCAGGCTCATCGACTTCGGCGGGGTCAAGCACACCATGATCGCCATGGAGGAGGGCAGCCTCTTCGTGATGTCGATCAGCGACGGCTCCCTGCTCGGCGTCCACGGCTCCGCCGACTGCGACATGAGCGTGGTGGCGTACCACATGGCCCTCTTCGTGGGCCGCGCCGGACACGTCCTGACCCCCGAACTCCGCAGCGAGCTACGCCAGTCGCTGGAGTCGGCGTCGGCCGGGAGCGGCCGATGAGCACCGGGCCGGCCGGCAAGAAGCAGCTCCCCGTCCGCGGCGGCGACCGCAGGCCCGCCCGCGTCCGCCCCTACTCGCTCACCGGGGGCCGCACCCGCTTCGGTCACGTCCTCCTCGTGGAGACGTTCGTCGCGGCCCTCGAAGCCCCCGAGGACCGCAGGGAACTGACGAATGGTTCCCTCAAGTCCACGGTCATGCCGGAACTTCGGGCCATCGTCGAACTGTGCCGCCGCATGCGCACGGTGGCCGAGATCGCCGCGCTGCTGAAGATGCCGCTCGGTGTGGTCCGCGTGCTGCTCAGCGACCTCGCGGACCAGGGAAAGATCCGTGTGTACGGCACCGGTACCGCTCACGGTACGGGCCGTCCCGACCGCGCTCTGCTGGAAAGGGTGCTGAGTGGACTCCGTCGTCTCTGACGCCGCCTCCTCCTTTGGCGTCACCCCCCTCGTCGCCCCCGAACCCGACGAGCCCCTGCAGCCCTGGCAGACGGACCGCACCCGAGCCCCCATAGCCACCAAGATCGTGGTGGCGGGCGGCTTCGGCGTCGGCAAGACCACCCTCGTCGGCACCGTCTCCGAGATCGAGCCCCTCCAGACGGAGGCGCTGATGACCGAGGCGAGCGCGGAGACCGACGACCTCTCGGGCACGCCCGAGAAGACGACCACCACGGTCGCCATGGACTACGGCCGCATCACGCTCGACGACGACCTGGTGCTCTACCTGTTCGGCACGCCCGGCCAGCAGCGGTTCTGGTTCATGTGGGACGACCTGGTGCGCGGCGCGATCGGCGCGGTCGTCCTCGCCGACACCCGCCGGCTGAAGGACTCCTTCCCCGCGCTGGACTACTTCGAGAGCTGCGGGCTGCCGTACGTCGTCGCGGTGAACCACTTCGACGGCAGCGAGCTGTTCGAGCCCGCGGACGTGCGGGAGGCGCTCACGATCCCCGCGCACATACCTGTCATGATCATGGACGCGCGGCGCCGCATCTCCGTGATCGAGACCCTCCTGGCCCTGGTGGGCCACGCGCTGGACGAAACCCCCGAGTAGTCCCCCTTGAGCAATCCCTCCTTGAGCAATCCCCCCTGAGCAGTCCCCTTTAGGAGCCCTCCCCGCATGCGGAAGATACTCGTCGTAGGAGCCGGCCAGTCCGGTCTCCAGCTCGCCCTCGGCCTCCAGTCGCACGGGTACGAGGTCACCCTGATGTCCAACCGGACGGCGGACGAGATCCGCTCCGGCCGGGTCATGTCGACGCAGTGCATGTTCCACACCGCCCTCCAGCACGAGCGCGATCTCCAGCTGAACTTCTGGGAGTCCCAGGCCCCGAAGATCGCCGGACTTGGCGTCTCGGTCGCGGCCCCCGGCTCGCACGACCCGGGCCCGACGCAGCGTGCGATCGACTGGGTGGGCACCCTCGACGGGTTCGCGCAGTCCGTCGACCAGCGGGTGAAGATGGCAGGCTGGATGGAGACCTTCGCCCAGCGCGGCGGCCAGCTCGTCATCCACGGCGCGGCCGTCTCCGACCTCGACTACTTCTCCCGCGCCTACGACCTCGTCCTGGTCTCGGCGGGCAAGGGCGAGCTGGTGTCGATGTTCGCCCGCGACCCCGAGCGCTCCCCGTACACCGAGCCGCAGCGCGCGCTCGCGGTGTCGTACGTCCACGGCATGGGCCCCCGCCCCGAGCACCCGGACATGGAAGCGGTCCGCTGCAACCTGGTCCCCGGTGTCGGCGAACTGTTCGTCATGCCGACGTTCACCACCTCCGGCCGCGCCGACATCCTGTTCTGGGAGGGCGTACCCGGCGGCCCGCTCGACGTCTTCAACGGCGTCAAGGACCCGGCGGAGCACCTCTCCCTGACCCTGGAACTCATGGAGAAGTTCACGCCCTGGGAGTACGCGCGAGCGACGAAGGTCGAACTCACGGATGCCGGTGGCACGTTGGCCGGACGGTATGCGCCGACCGTGCGCAACCCCGTCGGCCGGCTGCCCGGCGGCGGTCTGGTGCTGGGCGTCGCCGACGTCGTGGTCGCCAACGACCCGATCACCGGTCAGGGCTCCAACTCCGCCTCCAAGTGCGCGGCCGCCTACCTCGCGTCGATCCTCGAGCACGGGGAGAAGGAGTTCGACGAGGAGTGGATGCAGGCCACCTTCGACCGTTACTGGGAGACGGCCCGGCACGTCACCAAGTGGACCAACGCGATGCTGGCGCCGCCGCCGGAGCACATCGTGAACCTGCTGGGGGCGGCGGGGCAGCTGCCGGTCGTGGCTGATCGTTTCGCCAATGCCTTCAACGATCCGGCCGATTTCGAGAACTTCTTCTACGAGCCCGAGAAGACGACCGCGTATCTGGCAGAGGTCACGGGGGGCTAGAGCCTCGCATCCGGGCGTACTGCTCCCAGGATCGGGTTCGATGCGATCGGGGAGATCTTGATCTTCTCGCCTGTTCTGGGGGCCTGGACCACCATTCCCTCGCCCATGTACATCGCCACATGGGTCGCCTCGGGGAAGTAGAGGACCAGGTCTCCGGGGCGCAGGTCCTTGAGGGGGATCCGCGGGAGGTGGGCCCACTGCTCCTGGCTGGTGCGGGGGATGGGGGTGCCCGCCTGGATCCACGCCTGTGAGGTCAGCCCCGAGCAGTCGTACGACTTCGGGCCCTCCGCGCCCCATGCGTACGGCTTGCCGATCTGACGGACGGCGTAGCGCAGCGCCTCGTCGCCCTCCCGCGAGGGCTTCTGGTCGTCCTTGAGCGCGCCGGACGCGATCAGCTTCCGCTGGGCCTGAGCCACCCCGTCCTTCTCCAGTTCGGCGATCGCCGCCAGCTGGGCCGCGGTGAGGGAGGCGAGGAGTCTCTCGACGTCGTCCAGGCGACGGCGGACGTCGTCACGCTCCTTCTTCTTCCGCTCGGTGAGCGTGAGTTGGCGGTCGAGGGCGGTGCGCGCCTCGCGGGCCAGCCCGTCGGCCCTGCGCTCGCTGCCCTCCAGCCGGCCCACCGTCTTCGCCCGCTCCCGTGCCAACCGACGGATGACATGCCCCTGGTCCAGGGCCTGCTGCGGGTCGCGGGCCAGCAGCAGCCGGACGTACGGGGAGATGTCGGCGCTGTTCTGATACTGCTGGCGGGCCAGCCGCCCGGCCGCGCCCCGGCTCTCGTACAGGGTCAGCCGGGCCTCGGCCAGATCGGCGTCCAGGCGGTCGGTCTCGGACCGCCGCTGCCGGAGGGCTTCCTCGGTGGCGTTGTAGACCTCGGTCGCCTTCTCGGCCTCCCGGTACAGCCGCTGAAGGTCCGTCAGCAGCTCGGCCACGGTCTGCCCGCCTGGCGGGGCCGGAGCCGGGGTCGGGGCCGGAGCCGGGGCCGGGACCGACGGTTCCGGTACGGCGACGGCGACACCGCCCGCCACAGCGGTCTGCGCGGCCAGCGCCGCCGTAACGACCGCACAGGCCAGACGCAGCAGCCTTCCTGACACGTCATCACCTCCGCTGCGGGGGAGGTGACCCGGGTGGCCCCTCGATCCCGCAGGGTGATAATGAGACATATGCGTCGAGATCGCTCGCCGGGTTGCTCGGTTCGGCCCAGCCGCGTCACCCTTCGGTGTCGTCCCGGCGCTTCTCCGGCGTGGTGGGTTCCGGTTTCGACCACGGCCACCTCGGGCCGCCGCCCGCCCCGCCCGCGGGGTCGTACGTGTACTTCCACCCCTGCTGGAGCCCCAGCCGCTTGCTGTGCCCGCGAGGCACCCGCCGGTACACCAGGACCGTAGGCGGGCCGCCCGCCGCGTCGGGGACCGGGATGCGGTACGTCTTCGGCGGTTGCCCGGTCATGCCCAGCAGGACCGGCAGCACCCGGCCGTCCATCGGGCCGCCCTCGAAGGGGGTGTCTTCGCTCTTCACGGCACCAGTGTCGGTCAGTCCGCCGCGCTCAGCGCGTCCCGGACCAGCGCGGCCGTCTGCGGATCCCGGCCCGCGGTCACCGTGAGGACCGCCACGAACTGCTCCATCAGCCAGTCCCGCAGCTCCTCGGCGGGCGGCTCCTTGCCCTCGTCCAGCCAGATCAGCGAGGCCGCCTCGACCGCGGTGATCCACATCCGCACGGTCATCCGCAGCCGGGGGCCCGGATCGGCGACACCGAGATGGCTGTAGATGTGCTCGGCCGCGGAGCGTCGTACGCCGTCCACTATGGCCGTCGTACGAGAGGTCTCCACCACGCTGCCGCCCTGGAGCAGGGCGCTGAAACCGGCGTCGTGGCGGGCGACGAAGCCGAGGTAGCGGTCCAGGGCGCGGGCGAGGCGGGGGAGGAGGGGGCCGTCCTGGGGCTCGTCGAAGCAGTGTCGGAGTTCTTCGGCGGCGGAGCGGAGCGCGGCCTCGTAGAGCTGCTGCTTTCCGCCCGGGAAGTAGCGGTAGACCAGTGGGCGGGACACCCCGGCGGCCTCCGCCACGTCGTCCAGCGAGACATCCTCGGGGAGGCGGTGGGCGAAGAGGGAGAGCGCCGCGTCGAGGAGTTGGGTGCGGCGCTCTTCGACGCTCAGGCGGCGGTAGGCGGGGGCGGGGGTCATGTTGTGCAGGGTAGTTCTTTGGGGTCGTCGCTCGGGTGCGGCTGTGTGGGGGCTGGTCGCGCAGTTCCCCGCGCCCCTGACTTGCGTAGCTCGTCCTATGCCAGCAAGCCCGACGACCTCCACAAGCGCCGCCCCACGCCCCGTAGGACCCCTATGTCGTCCAGGAAGTCCGTCAGACGTTTCGCCCCCGTCTGCATGATCTCGCGGCGGTGGGCGCTCGCCTTCACCTGGGCCATTGCCTCGCGCTTGTCCAGGCCGACGTTCGGGTAGACGTCCGGGTTCACGAAGGCGACCGAGAAGATGCGGGCGAACTCGCCGGATGTGACGCGGGTGAACTCCTGGGACCATCGGGGCGCGGTCACCATCTGGCGGCGGAGTTCCTCGCGGGCGTACCGGACGTGCCGGGCCTCCTCCACCACGTGGATGCGGGTGACGCCCCGGATCAGGGGCTGTACGCGCTCGTCAGGGAAGGTCAGGCGCTGCATCCAGTCGAGGACCTCCTCGCCGAGCAGGGTCGCCGTGAAGGAGCCGGGGGTGGTGGAGACCGTCTTGAACAGACGGCCCATGTTCTGGTGGACCCGGCTCACCGGGTACCAGGGAGTGCCGCCCCGGGCGATCAGCCGGGCGAACATCTTCGAGTGCCGGCACTCGTCCTCGATCTCGGTGAGCGCGTACCGCACATGCGCGCTCGTCGCCGCCTTGTCGTAGATGTGCCGGACGAGCAGCTGCATCAGGATGATCTCGAACCAGATCCCCAGGGAGGCCAGCGCCGCCGCCTCGTGCTGCGCCAGCAGCATCCGCTGCTCCTCGCCCATCCGCTTCCACAGCGGAGTGTCGTACAGCGACACCAGCTCCGGCGGCCAGAACCACTTGCCCTCCTCGAAGGGCGCGTCCCAGTCCAGCTCCTCGTCGGGGTCGAAGGAGTGCCTGGCGGAGGAGGCGAGGAGCCGCTCGGCCACCTGTTCGCGGTCCTTGAGCAGGCCGAGCGCGTCGCGCGGACCGGTCGGCGCGTCGGCTTCCGTGAGGGGTGTCATGGCTCTTATGAGACTGCTTGTCAGCAAGGACGTCAATCCCTTGTGCGCGGGGAGTACGGTGCTGCCGTACCGACGCCTACGGCGTCGCCCCGCAGCCGAGGCCCTCGGGCACCTCGAAGCTCATCGGCTCCGCGCCCTGGGGCGGGAACGAGGTGCGCAGCGTGAAGGCGTACGGTGTCGGGCCGTTGGTCCGCAGATGCAGCAGACGGGCCTCCGCCTCCGCGACCGTGGGCCGGTGGCCCGCCGGCACCCACCACAGGGTGGCCATCGCCTCCCGCACCCGCTCGAACCACTCCCGCCGACGCGCGAGCATCTCCCGGTGCTGCCCCTGGTACATGTACGCGGTCAGCGCGTTCGTGTCCCGCCACACCGACATGTTGACGATCAGCCACGCGTCGCCGAAGACCTCGATGCCGGTGGCGTCGCCCTCCTCCGACTGGAGCCGCCAGACGAACCCGTCCGCGGCGTCCGCGTCCGCGTTGACCGGGTCGAGTGCGTCGACGAAGTCCTTCAACTCCGGTGAGTCCAAGGGGAACTTGAGGCGGGCGATGTTGACCTGGGCGAGTTCGAAGGCGGCGGGTTCCGTGGTCTCTGTCCTCGTGGCGTCAGTCATGCGCGAACCGTAGGACGGACCTGTCCGCTCCGGAAACCCCCCGTCTCACGTACCGAGCACCGCCGCCATCACCGCCCGCGCGATCGGCGCCGCCACCCCGCCCCCGGTGATCTCCCCGCGGTTCGCCGAGCCGTCCTCCACCACCACCGCCACCGCGACACTCGGCTCGATGTCCCGCCGCCCCTGCGCCCAGGAGACGCACCAGGCGTACGGCGTACCGGCGTTGCCGATGCCGTGCTGCGCGGTGCCGGTCTTGGCGCCGACCCGGGCGCCGCGGATGGCCGCCCTCGTCCCCGTGCCCTCGCGCACCACGTCCTCCATCAGCTCCCGCAGCCGGACGGCGGTCGACGGGTACATCGCCTGCCGCGCGGAACGGGAACCGGCCGTGCCCACCGTGGCGCCGCCCCGCCGTGTGGTCCGCTCCACCAGATACGGCTCGCGCACCTGGCCCCCGTTGGCCACCGCCGCCGCCACCATCGCCATCTGCAGGGGAGTGGCCCGGGTGTTGTACTGCCCGATCGACGACAGCGCGAGCTGCGCCCGGTCCAGCGAGGTGTCGAAGGTGCTGGTGGCCACCGAGAACGGGATCCGCACGTCCGTGTCGTTGAAGCCGAACGCCTGCGCCGTGCGCGACATCCGGGCCAGCCCCACCCGCACACCGAGCTTGGCGAACACGGTGTTGCACGACCACTCGAAGGCCTCCCGCACCGGGGCGTCGGCGCAGCCGTCGCCCGAGTTCGTCAGCAGGGTCGTCGTGCCCGGCAGCCGGTACGGCACGGGCGAGTCGGTCGGCTCGTCCAGATCCGTGATCACGCCCGCGTCCAGCGCCGCCGCCGCGGTCACCACCTTGAAGGTGGACCCCGGCGGATACGTCTGCCGCACCGCCCGGTTCAGCATCGGCCGGTCGGGATCGGCGTTCAGCCGCTCCCAGGCGGCCTCGGCGCCCGGATCGTTCCCGGACAGCAGCGCGGGGTCGTACGACGGACTGGACACCAGCGCCAGCACCCGCCCCGTCGCCGGGTCCACCGCGGCGACCGCGCCCTTGCGGCCGTCCAGCCCCGCGTAGGCCGCCCGCTGGGCGCGGCGGTCGAGGGTCGTGACGACGTTCCCGCCGGGCGGGCGGCCGCGCGTCACGTCGTTCCAGAGGGGGAGCGGCGCGAGCATCGGGTCCACACCGGAGAGGAGGTCGTCCTCGGCGTGCTCCAGGAACGTCGTCCCGTACTCCTGCGAGGCGAAGCCGGTCACCGGCGCGTACAACGGCCCCTCGCGGTACGTCCGTTCGTAGCGCAGCTGCTCGCCGGTGTCCCGGGAGCCGGTGACCGGGGCGCCGCCGACCAGGATGTCGCCGCGCGGCTGGCCGTAACGGGCGATGGACTCACGGCGGTTGGCCGGGTTGCCGTCGTAGACGGCGGACCGGACGACCTGCACGCGCAGGGCGTTG
This sequence comes from Streptomyces sp. NPDC005820, assembly GCF_040630255.1. Lineage (NCBI taxonomy): Bacteria > Bacillati > Actinomycetota > Actinomycetes > Kitasatosporales > Streptomycetaceae > Streptomyces > Streptomyces sp. NPDC005820. The sequence continues at coordinate 164,234 of NZ_JBEXXE010000005.1, read as the reverse complement.
ACCAGCAGCGCCAGCAGGAGCAGGGCGCAGAACATGGCGGCGTGCCGGATGTGCCGGGTCACTTCGGTGCTTTCCCTTTCATGGGGCGGTGCTGCCGTCGTACTGCCGTCGTGCCGAGTCGCTCACCCGGATCAGCAGCGCCACGATCGCCCAGTTGGTGACGACCGACGAGCCGCCCTGGGCGAGGAAGGGCATCGCCATGCCGGTCAGCGGGATCAGCCCGGTCACCCCGCCCGCGATGACGAACACCTGGAGCGCCACGATCGAGGCGAGCCCGACGGCGAGGAGCCGGCCGAACGGGTCGCGCAGGGCGAGGCCGGCCCGGTAGCCGCGCTCCACCAGCAGGCCGTAGAGCAGGAAGAGCGCCGAGAGGCCGGCGAGACCCAGTTCCTCGCCCGCGGTCGCCAGGATGAAGTCCGACTTCACGGCGAACCCGATGAGGACGGAGTGGCCGAGCCCCAGCCCGGTGCCGAGCACCCCGCCCGCGGAGAAGGCGAACAGGGACTGGGCGAGCTGATTGGGCCCGAGGCCCGCCTCGATCGACGCGAACGGGTGCAGCCAGTCCTGGATCCTGCCGTGCACATGCGGTTCGAGCCGGCCGACGGCCACCGCGCCGAGCGCCGCGAGCAGCAGACCGACCGCGATCCAGCCGGTGCGGCCGGTCGCGACGTACAGCATGACCACGAAGAGCCCGAAGAAGAGCAGGGAGGTGCCCAGATCCCGCTCCAGGACCAGCACCCCCACGCTCAGCAGCCAGATCGCGACGATCGGACCGAGCACCCGGCCGGTCGGCAGCTGCATGAACCAGATCTTCCGGCCCGCGTACGTCAGCGCCGTGCGGTTCGCCGCCAGGTACGCGGCGAAGAACACCGCGAGCAGCACCTTCGCGAACTCGCCCGGCTGGATGGAGAACCCGGCGATCCGGATCCAGATCCGGGCGCCGTTCACGGCCGGGAAGAGGATCGGCAGCGTGAGCAGGGCGAGCGCGGCGACCACGCTGACGTACGCGTACCGCTGGAGCACCCGGTGGTCGCGCAGGGCCGCCACGACCAGGATGAAGAGCGTGATGCCCAGGGTGGACCACACCAGCTGGGTGGGCGCCGCCCGGTCGCCCGGTGTCTCCAGGTCCAGGCGGTAGATCAGCACCAGCCCGATGCCGTTGAGCAGGACGCCGATCGGGAGGGGGAGTGGATCGGCGTACGGAGCGCGCAGGCGCACGGCGAGATGTGCGACCAGCGCGAGCACGCCGAGCCCGGCGCCGTAGCCGGCGGCGCCGGGCGGGAGGGTGCCGTGCCGTGCGACGCCGACCGCGCAGTAGCCGTACACGGACAGCAGGACGGCCACGACGATGAGGGCGAGCTCGATGCCGCGGCGCCGGGGGAGGCGTACGGCGGGGGAGGGTGCGCCGGCCGCGGCGAACGTGGTCGCGGTTTCGGCTCCGGCTCCGGCACTCGTCATGTCCGGAACCTACCCAAATGATGCCCCTTGTGAGCCTTATGAGCCGTGGGAGTGAGGGTGTGTCAGCACCAGCGCGGCGCCTCGCCGATGTTGTCGATGTAGCGGGCCGCGCCCCAGGCCCAGGTGCCGTCGGTGAGGAGGTACCAGAGGGGGTTGCCGTCGACGTTCTGGCCGGGGGTCTTGCAGAAGATCGACACGATCTCACCGCGGTGGACGGACCGGATCACCTGGCTGGCCCGGGTGGGCCGGCTGCGCAGGAGCAGGGTGTTCGCGGTGACACGACCGCGGAACAGACGCTGGGTGTCGTGGTGGCTGTTCTGGTCCCAGCCGCCGTCACCGCCTTGGCCGCCGCCTTGGTTCCAGCCGCCGTCACCGCCGTCGCCGCCTTGGCCGCCGCCTTGGTTCTGCCAGCTGTTGCCATTGGAATTGCCGTTGCCGTTGGAGTTGCCGTTCCAGCTGTTGCCATTGCTGTTGCCGTTGCCGCCGGTGTTCCAGCCGCCGTCCCCGTCACCGCCCCCGCCCTGGCCCTCCTCGTCCCAGGCGCTGGAGCCGGGGTCGCCGCCGGAGCCGTTCCAGTCGTCGTCGGCGGTGGCGGGGGTGACGACGGCCGCGGTGACCAGTGCGCCGACGGCGGTCGCCAGGGCGAGGCGGGTGAGGGCGGAGCGGCGCATGGACATGGCGATACCTCCATGAAGAGGGTGAAACCGGCTCAGAAGCTGACTTGACGCCAGATTAGGAGCGGCCCGCGCGTGTCGCCCGTCACGCTGCGCCATCGGGGAGGTTCGTCGCCTGAGACAGCGTCAGCGTGGCCACGGCCCCTCCCTCCGGCGCGTTGGCGAAGGCCAGCGCGGCCCCCAGCACCTCCGCCTGGCCGACCGCGATGGTCAGCCCGAGTCCGTGCCCCTTCGCCCCGCCCTCCGTACGGAACCGCTGCGGCCCGTGCGCGACGAGGTACTCCGGATAGCCGTCCCCGTGATCCCGTACGGTGACCACCGGCCCGTCCACCGTGAGGACGACGGGCGCCCGCCCGTGCCGGTGCGCGTTGGCCACCAGGTTGCCGAGCACCCGTTCGAGGCGCCGCCGGTCGGTCTCGACCCGTGCGTCCCGTACGACCCTGAACTCCGTGTCGGCTCCCGACGCCCGTACGACCCGACGGGCCAGCGCGCCCAGCTCCTCGCTGTCCAGTTCCAGCCGCTCCCGCCCGGTGTCGAGCCGGGAGATCTCGAGCAGGTCCTCGGTGAGCGTGCGCAGCGCGGCGACCCGGTCGCGCACCAGCTCCGTCGGCCGGCCCGGCGGCAGCAGCTCGGCCGCCGCGTGCAGCCCGGTCAGCGGGGTGCGCAGCTCATGGGCGACGTCGGCGGTGAAGCGCTGCTCGATCAGCAGCTTGCTCTGCAGGGTGGCCGCCATGGTGTCGAGCGCGACGGCGACCGCGCCCACCTCGTCCTGCGGCCGTCCGCGCTGCTTGGCCCGGGGGTCGTCCACCCGCGCGTCCAGATCGCCGGCGCTGATCCGCCGGGCCACCCGCGCGGTGGTGTGCAGCCGTCGGGTCACCCGGGTCACCGCGAACGCGCCCACGAGGAGCGTGGCGCCGATGGCCAGCCCCGCGGACCACAGGATCGCGGAGTCGAGCGCCTCGATGGTGCGGGCGCTCTGCGCGTAGTCGACCCGTACGGCGAGGGCCCGTTTGCCGTCGGCCGGTCCGGCCGCCCACATCGTGGGGCGCCCGTCGGTGTCGGCGACCATCGTGCCGCGCTCCCCGGCCAGCGCCAGCGTGCGCAGCGAGGTGGGCAGCCCCGGCGGGTCGACGTCCGCGCCCCAGCCGAGGCTGTCCCCGGCCTCGAACGCCGTCGTCGCGTCCTCCAGCCGGGACAGCGCGAGGTCTCGGGCCTGGCCGACGGTCTGGTTCGTCACCGACACATGCACGAGGACGCCGAGCAGGGCGGCGAGCGCACAGCACATCACCGTGATGAACACGGCGGCCTTCAGCGCGAGCGTGCCGGCCCACCGGGGGAGCGCGAGCCTCATCGGCCGCTCACCGAGGCGGAGGGGGTGGTGCTGGGGGAGGCGGAGGCGGAGGGGTGCGGGGTGGGGGATCTCCTGGGATTGCCGGTGCGCAGCATCTCGTCGTGGGTGAGCAGCATGGCGTGCTGCTGCTGGTCCCAGGTCCACTGCAGGCGGTACTCGTACCCGGCGACCTCCGAGGGGGCCCGGATGATCACCGCGCGGCCGGCCAGTTCGACGCCGGTCACCGCGTCCTCGTAGGCCATGACCTGGACGAGCCGGTGGCCGCGGACGGTGTACACGCGGACGGCGGTGAGGTTGCCGGGGAGCTGCCGGATGCCGAGCGTCATGTCGTCGCGCCCGTCGCCGGTCAGATCGCGGTAGTACGCCTTGAGGACGGGGCACGCGCGCCCGGCCGTGCCGCTCTTCCCGCAGTCGCTCATCCGCCGGGCGGTCTCCTCGTACGCCCCCGGGCCGTAGTCGCCCGGGTGGGCGGCGATCTCCGCGCGGACGACGGCGACCGGGTCCACCTCGTGGATGTCCCCGCCGGGTACGGTGACGCCCTTCACCACCTCGGTCTCCACCTCGCCGATCTCGAAGGCGGGGCTGGCGGCGGGGGTCAGATCGGGCCAGAGCCGGTCCGGGCTGATCGCGGTCGGTGTGGCGCCCGCGCCCTGCAGCCCGCCCGCGTCACCGCAGGCCGCGGTCGCCGAGGCCAGCAGGGCGGCTGCGGCCACGGCGAGGGCGATGCGGGTGGGGCGGCTGAGCGGCACGGGACTCCTGAGGTGCATGGCGATGCGAGGCCCCGTACACCTTATTCGTAGGGAAGTCCTTTTTGCGTACCGCCTGGTACGCCGGGTGGTGTACCGGGTGGCGCCACCCGGTACCGGGTGGTACCGGGTGGTATCAGGGCCTGTGGGCGGAGAGGAAACGATTGTGCATGGTCATTCAGCCAGCTCCTCCAGCAGCCTGGCCGTCGGCAGTCCCGCCCGCAGGTACTCCACGAACAGCTCGTTGTGCAGGGCCCACGGCGAGCGCCGCGACCGTATCAGCCGGATCGCCTCGTCGGCCGGGTGGCCCCGCCGCATCAGCGTATGGGCGACGACCAGCCCCGACCGGTTGTACCCGCTGTAACACCGCACCAGGACGCTTCGCCCCTGCTCCAGGGCCTCGCCGGCGGCCTGCGCCAGCCGGATCACGCCCGCGAGCTGGGTGCCGTCCAGCGGCCCGTCCGGGATCGCCCACACATGATGGACCACCCCCGGGTCGGGTCCGTGCCCGGACCGGGCCCGGGTCAGCGTCTGGACGAGATCGAACTCGTCCCGCACCACGGCGAGGGCCGGCTGCCCGGCGGGCCCCCGGTACTCGTGGCACCCCATCCACAGCCCCGGCACGATCTCGTCCCACGGACGGTCCGGAGCCGGTACGTCGGGTTGCTTCCTGCGGGTCCGCAACGGCGCCTCCCCACGCGCGCTCCCTGAGAGCCTGAGCCCTATGACCTGCCCAACTCCTCTCCAAGGTAACCGCCTTCTTGCCCTCGCAGCACCCCGCCTGTTCCCATGGTCATGGGGTGATGACGCATGACCGGACTACGCGTCGTACCGACCTGGCGGCATGGCCAGGAGCGGCTCTACGTCTGTCTCACCGACGGCAGGAACATCGCCTGGTACGACCGTGAGGCGGCCCGGGTCAATCTGCTGGCCGACGACCGCCGAGAGGACGTCCTGGAGGCCCTCGGCCCCTTCCTGACCGGCTCGGTCACCATCGGCCCACCCCCGGTGCCCACCCCCGCCGAACTGGCCCGCCTCGCCCTCCACCCGGACGACGACCTCGCCCCCAACCGCCCCGGCGAGGCCCTCCTGGTCGCCCTGGACCGCGACCCGGCCCCCGCACACCGCCTACGGCCCGACCCGCGCCGTCACGCCCTGACCGCCGAGCAGACCGTCGGCGAGGCCCTGGACCGCCTGGACGGCGCCGGCTGGCACACCCTGCACTCGATCCCCCTCCCCGGCGGCGACCGCCTCCACCACCTGGCGATCGGCCCCGCCGGCCTCTTCCTGATCCACTCCCTCTACGCCCGCAAGCAACGCGTCCGCATCTCCGACCCCCACATCACCCTGGGCCGCCGCGACCCCGACCCCCTCCTGCGCCGCCTGCGCGCCGACGCCGCCCGCGCCTCCCACGCCCTCACCGCCGAGGTCCACTCCGTCCTGGCCCTGGTGGCCCCCACGGAGGTCACCTTCGCCACGGCCCCCCGCGAGGTCCGCGTCCTCACGGCCCCCGAGATCGAGAACTTCACCCGCCTCGGCGGAGTCCTGAAACCGGCGGACGTGGAGGCACTCCACGCGATGGCCCGCGACCGCAACACCTGGACCCACCTCTGACACCGCCGGCCCACCCCGCCGGTGGGAGGATCCGCAATAGGATGCGTGGCATGAACGAGCCCACCGGCAAGTACTCGATCACCATGCCGCGGGACATCGCCGAAGCCGCCACAGCCCGCGGCGGTTCCTCCGGGCTGTCCGCCTACGTCCCCGCAGCCGTCGCCCGTCAGATCGAGCGGGACAAGCTCAACGAACTCATCGCGGTCGCGGAGGCCGAACACGGCCCGATCGCCGACGAGGAGATCCAGGGCCTGCGCGACCGGCTTCACCAAGCCCGGGAGCCACAGTCCCAGGGCGGGGCGAACGCCGAGTGACCCGATCCCCCGAGGGTGCCCCTCGCGGAAGTGATCCATCCACGGATCGATAGCCCGGCCCTGGAAAGGACCCTCTCCCGGCTCGTCGTCGAACCGGTCACCGAACCCGTCGCCCGGCACGCCGCCACCCTCCTCGCCGACGCGGGCCTGCACGGCCACGAGTACGCCATCGACGCCATGCCCGACGCCACAGCCCTCGCCGCCCCCGGCCCGGCCACGGTCCTCACCTCGGACCCCGAGGATCTGACAGCCCTGTGCGGCTCGCGCATCACCGTCATCGAAGTCTGACCCCGCTGCCCTCCGTTCAGCCAGGTCAGGGCACCCTGCCCGCGTGACCGGGGTCGAGCACCGGCGCCAACAGGTCCCCCCACTCCCGCACCCGCTCCACCACCTCCCCCGCCCCCAGCGCCACCCGCTCGGCCTCCCCCGACTCCACGACCTCCGCCACCTCCTCCCAGCGCACCGGCGCCGACACCAACGGCACCTCCCGCGCCCGCAAGGTGTACGCCGCGGCCGTCGTCTTGCGGGCCGCGTTCTGACTCCAGTCCACGAACACCTTCCCCGGCCGCAGACTCCGCGTCATCCGGTGCAGCACCAGTGAAGGCATCGCCCGCTCCGCCTCCACCGCCAGCCTCTTCGCGTACTCCGTCACCCGCTCCGACGACGCCCCCCGCACCGCCGCCACCAGATGCAAGCCCTTCGACCCGGACGTCTTCGCGTACGCCTCGATCCCGTCCTCCGCGAGCCGCTCCCGCAGCCACAGCGCGACCTCACAGCACTCCACCACCCCCGCCGGCGCCCCCGGATCGAGGTCGAAGACCAGTCGGTCGGCCTGCTCGGGATCCTGGATCACCCACTGGGGCGTATGGAACTCGGTCACCAGGTTCGCCGCCCACACCAGGCTCGCCAGATCCTGTACGACCACCATCCGAGCCGGCCCCTCCGACCGCGGCACCTCGGCCGTGGTCACCCACTCGGGCGTCCCCGGCGGCACGTTCTTGGCGAAGAACACCTGCCCGCCCGGCCCGTCCGGATACCGCAGGAAGGACAACGCCCGGTCCCGCAGATGGGGGAGCAGGACCTCGGCGACCGAGACGTAGTAGTGCAGCACCTCGCCCTTGGTGAACCCGGTCGCCGGATACAGCACCTTCTCCAGATTGCTGAGAGCGAGCCTCCGCCCCTCCACCTCTGTGATCGGCGTCATACGATGAGAATCACATGAAACCGCCATATAACGCGCCATGTGCGTCAGGAGGCCGCTGCCCGTGCGATCCATCTGGAACGGCGCCATCTCCTTCGGCCTCGTCAGCATCCCGATCAAGCTGGTGAACGCCACCGAGAGCCACTCGATCTCCTTCCGCCAGATCCACACCGAGGACGGCGGCCGCATCCGCTACCGCAAGGTCTGCGAAGTGGACGACCGCGAGGTGAGCGCCGCGGAGATCGGCAAGGGCTACGAGGACGCGGACGGCACGATCATCCCGATCACCGACGAGGACCTGTCCCACCTCCCCCTCCCCACCGCGAAGACGATCGAGATCGTGGCCTTCGTCCCGGGCGAGCGGATCGACCCCCTCCAGATGGACGCGGCGTACTACCTCCAGGCCGGCGGCGCCCCCGCCGCGAAGCCGTACACCCTCCTGCGGGAAGCCCTGAAACGCAGCAACAAGGTGGCGATCGCCAAGTACGCCCTGCGCGGCCGCGAACGCCTCGGCATGCTCCGCGTGGTCGGCGACGCGATCGCCATGCACGGCCTGCTCTGGCCGGACGAGGTCCGCGCCCCCGAGGGCGTCGCCCCCGACACCGACGTCACCGTCCGCGACAAGGAACTCGACCTCGCGGACGCCCTGATGGACACCCTCGGCGAGGTCGACCTCGACGATCTGCACGACGAGTACCGCGAGGCCGTGGAGGAGGTCATCGCGGCGAAGGCGGCCGGCGAGACACCCCCCGAGGCCCCCTCCGCACCGTCCGGCGGCAAGGTCCTGGACCTGATGGCGGCCCTGGAGAAGAGCGTGCGCGCCGCCCAGGAGTCGCGCGGCGAGGAGCCCCCGGCCAAGGCCGAACTCAGATCCCTCCCACGCCCCAAGCAGCCGGCCGGAAAGAAGTCCACGTCCACGGCCGGGAAGACGACGGAGCCCTCCGCACGGAAGTCGACGGCCAGGACGGCGAAGACGGCGAAGACCGCCAAGTCGGCCCAGACCACGAAGAAGACCACGTCGACGACGAAGAGCACGGCGAAGAAGGCCACCACGAAGAAGGCGGCGGCCAAGAAGACCCCGGCGAAGAAGACGGCATCCCGCAAACGCACAGCCTGATCCCGCCACCACCCGCCGACCACCTGGAAAACACCCTCACTTGACATCCCGCCCCGCCCACCCCGAGCCTCTCGACGTCATGAACTGACGGCACCCGAGAGGTGGTTGATGGCGCAGGCCCGCTTCGACCGAAGAGTCCGCACCCTGGTCGAGGTCCGCGGCGGCCCCGACGACCGGGCGGAGGCCGAGCAGCGCTTCCAGGCGCACGGCTGGCCGGTGCGCGGCTCCTCACCGGCCGGGCAGGACCCGTACGGCACCGGCCTGGACCCGGATCCCGAGGCCCGCGTCTACGACGTCGAGGTACGGCTGTTCGGCATGGCCAGGGACTGCGAACGCGGCGCCGCCGCCCGGGTGCGCAAGACGCTGCGCGGCGCCGGCCTGGAGGCGTACGTACGTCTCGCCGAGCCCATCCGGCGCGACCGCGAGATGTTCACGCAGTGGCGGATCACCGACGACACCGCCCGGCACTCCGCCCCGCCCCACTCCTGGCGCCGCCGCACCGCCCGGCTGCTCACGCGGTGGGGCCGCCACGACGCCGGCGGTGTCGTGTCCGGCCGGCCGGGAGAGGCCCTGCGGATCACCCGTGCGCACACGCCCGGAGTCCCACGAGCCGGCATCCGGCCGCTCGACGGACGCTGGCGGGTCCCGGCGAGCTATTGGCCGGAGGAGGAGACGGAACGCAGGCTGACCCATGTCGTGGCCTGGTCCCTGCTCACCGCGGCCACCCTCGTCTTCGCGCACGGCAGGACCGGCTCAGCCCGTTGGCTCTGGATCACCGCGGCGCTGCTCGGCACGGTGGGCGTGGTGGCGGCGGGCGCGCGCCTGGTCAGGTCGGGCCGCGGGCACGGCATCGTGGTCGCCGTGGGGCTGTGCGCCTTCCTCTCCGCGCTCGGCCTCGGCCTCTTCGACGGCGTCGGTGACGGGGACGGTGACGGCGGAGGATGGACCCGTGGCCAAGTGGTCATGACCGCGCTGGTCGGCGGGGTGGTGACGGGCCTCTGGCTGCTCGTACGGCAGTGGACCTGGGGCGAGTGGGCGGCCTGGGCGGTCCCCCTGGTCGTGACGCTGGCCCTGTCCTCCTTCCTCGCCGCGGGATCGGTGCTGCACGCGCTCTACGCCGACGGACTGTCCTTCACACCGGGCGACTTCGAGGTGCCCGCGATCTGGCAGGTACTGGCGGCGCTCAAGCTCCTCACCCTGCTCAGCCCCGTCCTGGCCGTACCCGCCTGGTGGGGCATCGCCCGCCACCGCCATCACTTCTACGCGATGCCGGCCGAGCGGATGAACGTCGTCCTGAACGTCTGCGTCTTCCTCCTCGTGCTGATCGGCGGTGCCGTGCTGGCCCTGCAGTCGGCCCGGACCGCGGTGGACAGGACCGTCCTGGCCGCGGAGCGCCACGAGACGCCGCCCGCCTACTTCGGGGTGGAACCGGAGTGGACCTGCGTCCAGCCGGTCGTCCCGCCGGCCCGGCTCTCGGGCGAGGGCCCACCCCTGGACCCGGCCCGCCCCTACCTGTCCTTCGGGGTGTCCGGGGACACCGCCGTCCTGTGGAACCCGGACACCCACGAGCCCCTCACACTCCGCGCGTCCCAGGTCCGCCTGGTACCGGACGACTCCCCGAACGCCCCCTGCCCGACCGACGCCCCGCAGTGAACCCCGGCCCCCCGGCCTTCCGGCCTTCCGGCCTTCCGGCCTTCCGGCCTTCCGGCCTTCCGGCCTTCCGGCCTTCCGGCCTTCCGGCCTTCCGGCCTTCCGGCCTTCCGGCCCCCCGGACCCCGGAACCCCGGAACCCCGGACCCCCGGACCCCCGAGCCCCCGAGCCCCCGAACCCCCGGACCTCACGCGGCCTCCTCCAAGGCACCCCCCACCGTCACCGTCCCGCGCGCACCCGCCCTCCCCGGAAAGAGCACCAGCCCCGTCCCCACCGCCAGCCCCACCGCCGCGGCGAGCGGAAAACGGCCGCCGTAGGCGAAGCCGTGCCCGGCGAAGTACGTCAACGCCCAGACACTGACCCCGATCCCGGCCCACAGCCGCCCCGCGGCCACTCCCCGGAGCCCGGCCTCGGGCCGCACCCGCGCGCCCAGCACCGCCAGCCCCCGCTCCAGCGGCCGCAGCGCGGCCAGGACGCACCCCAGAACACCCCCGAGCACCAGCAGCCACGGCACCCGCAGCCCCCACCACCCCATCGAGCCGTACGCCGGCTGGGGCGCGAGGTCGGTCAGATAGAAGGCACCGGCGACCACCAGCACCGGCAGCATGTGCCACAGATACAGCGTCATACTTGCGGCCCCCAGCCCCCGCACGGCCCGCCACACCGTCCCCCGCTTCAACACCCGCCGCACGCCCGGCGCGACGAGGAGAGCCACCCCGACCTGCGCCACGGCCCACGCCAGCATGGCCACGGAGGGCGGGTTGGTGTTGCTGGGGTCCTGCCCGGTCACCAGGATCAGACTGACGGGAAACGACCCGAGCCCGACGAGAAGCGCGAACCCGGCCCCGCCGCCCACGGCCATGACCGCCGGAACCGCCCGTCCCCCGCCCAGCAGTCCGTCCCGCCAGCAGAAGCCGAGCTGGTAGACGACACCCCACACGAGCAGATAGTTGACCGCGCCCAGCGCACCCACGGCCTCCGCGTACCGGCCGTCGACCGTCGCGACCAGCGTGCCGACCCCGAGACCGGCCGCCCCCATCGCCACCGGGACCCGCATCCCCCAGCGCCGGTGCAGCGCGTACAGCGCCGGGGTCAGTCCGCTGAGCAGCAGATACACCGGCAGGAACCAGAACTGCATCGCCATCGCCCACCCCACCAGGGCGAGCGTGGCCGGATCCACGCCGAGCGCCACGCAGACCGCGACGGCGGCCAGCGCCAGTCCGCTGTACACGGCCACCGGCAGCAGCAGCCGTACCGCCCGGCCGCCCACCCACCCCGCGGCCGTCGCCCCGTCCGCCCGGGCCCGCTCCCACGACCCGCTCGCCGCGTACCCGCCGGCGAGGAAGAACAGCGGCATGATCTGGAAGCCCAGCGTCAGCCACTGCGTCCAGGGGACGGTCGCCAGTAGCTCCGGTGCGGTGATCTCCCCGTCCGGGTGCCGGACCAGCCCCGTGATCACCCAGTGCCCCACCACGACGAGCGTGATCGCCCATGCCCGCAGAAAGTCGACGTATCGGTCCCGGTCCATGCCGGCATGCTTCCGCCCGTCCAACTCCCGCACACCGAAAGCCCCTTGTCGCAACCAACCCGTGCCCGGCTCTTCACCCCGGGGTGAGGATTTCCGACTCCGTGTCACGGAGAGTGTTCGAGTGGTTCTAGTCTGTATCCGGCATGGGGATCCTTCGGGCGGAATGTGGGGTCGCGGATGACGGTGTCCGAGCAGGAGGCCTACGACGAGGTCGAGCAGTTCAACGACCTGAACCGGGCCGTCGGCAAGCAGTTGAGACTGCTCCGGGAGCGGGCGGGACTCATACAGCGGGACGTGGGGGACCGGATCGGGTACGGCCCGGATCTGATCTCCGCGCTGGAGCGGGGCGTACGGACCCCACAACGGGAGTTCCTGGAAGCGGCGGACGAACTCCTCGACGCCGGTGGGTTGTTGCGGGCGCTGATCGAGGACGTGGAGCGGGCCAAGGAGAAGGCGCGGGTCCGCCATCCGGCGTGGTTCAAGGACTACGCCCGGCTGGAGAAGAGTGCGGTTGAGATCAACGACTACAGCTGCCATGACATCCCCGGGCTGTTCCAGACGGCCCGCCGTATCCGGGCGCTGTACGAGATGCGGAGGCCGTTGCTGGATGAGGAGACGATCGAGCACCGGGTGACATCGCGGTTGGCGAGGCAGGAGATCTTGACCCAATGGCCCCCGACCATGATCAGCGCGGTCATCGACGAGTCCGTACTGCGGCGTCCCCTCGGCGGGTTGGAGATCCATCAGGACCAGCTGCATCAGCTGATCCAACTCGCGGCCCTGCGCAATGTGGAGTTGCAGGTGATGCCGATGGACCGGACCGAGCATGCCGGGATGGGCGGCGCCTTCATCCTGCTGACTCCCAAAGGGAAAAGGCAGGTCGGCTACACGGAGGCGCAGGACTCCGCGCACCTGACAACGGACCCCGAGGAGGTACGTATCCTGGCCGCACGGTACGGAAGCATCAGGGCGCAGGCGCTCACCATGCAGGAGTCCCTCGACCTGATCAAGAGCATGCTGGGAGAACGATGAGCACTTCGGAACCCGCACGTCTCGCTTGGTGCAAGAGCAGCTACAGCGGCAACGAGGGCGGAGCCTGTCTGGAAGCCGCCCATACCCCCGGCGTCATCCACATCCGTGACTCCAAGGCCCCCGCCCGCGCCCGGCTGGCCTTCCCCGTCGCGGAGTGGGTCGCCTTCGTCGGGTACGTGACGCACGCCTGACCGTACGGCCCGACCCTCTCGATGGGCCGCGGCCCCGGCCACCGCCGGGGTCGCGGCCCATCGGCGTCCCGCCCCCCGTACGACCTTCCGCAGGGCATCTTGACGCCATCGATGTTACCGGTAACATCGACGAACGTCGGCGTCTCACACCCCTGCCCACACCGCCGTGGGCCGTCCGCCCATGGAGCCCGCGTGACCGACCAGCCCACGCGGCAACGGCTTACCCCGCCGGTGCCGGGACCGCCGGACATCCCCGTCTTCCGCACCGCCGCCATCGCGGCCGCCTGTGCCGCCTTCGCCCTGATGGGCGCGCTCCAGGCCTTCTACGGCCCCGCCATCCCGGCCCTGCGCGAGGAGTTCGGCCTCTCGCCCTCCGCCACGGGGCTGGCCCTGAGCGCCCACTTCGTCGGGGGAGTCGCGGGAGTCCTCCTCTTCGACCGGTTGTACGGCCGTATCGGCAACCGGCGGCTGCTCGGCGCCTCGTACCTGCTGATGGCGAGCGGCGCGGCGGGCTTCGCGCTCGCGCCGGACTGGGCCACGGCCCTTGCCGCCGCCCTGCTCGGCGGCCTCGGCTCCGGCGGGGTCGACTACGGCCTCAACCAGCTCTTCGCCGTCGGCTTCGGCAACCGTTCCACCGCGATGCTCAACATCCTCAACGCCCACTTCGGCATCGGCGCGATCCTCGGCCCCGCCCTGATCGGCGCGGTCGGCGCCGACCGCTACCCGGCCGTCTTCCTCGCCTTCGCCCTCGTCACGCTGCCCCTGCTGCTGTGCCTGCGCGGCGTACGCGACCACGTCCCGCCGCGCCTCGGTGACACCCCCGACGCACCCGCCCCCGCCCGCCGCGCCCTGCGCTCCGTCCTGGCCGTCTTCGTCGCCCTCTACGTCCTGCACGTCGGCATCGAAGCCGGCGTCGGCGGCTGGGAGCCCACCCACCTGGAGACCGTCGGCTACGGCGCCGGCCTCGCCGCCACCGCCACCTCCGTGTACTGGCTGATGATGACGGCCGGGCGCTTCCTCGCCGCCCCGCTCGCCCTGCGCTTCTCCGCCCAGGCGATCATCACGGTCTCCTGCGCGGGGATGACGGTCTGCCTGCTGCTGGCCGCCGTACCGGACCTCGCGCCGTACGCCTACGCGGGCGTCGGCCTCTTCATCGCGCCGATCTTCCCGACCGGCCTGCCCTGGCTCCACCGGGCCGCGCCCCACGCCCGCCGCGCCGGCGCCCTGGTCATCGCCGCCTCCCTGGCGGGCGGTGTCGCCGCGGGCCCCTCGCTCGGCAAGGTCATCGAGTGGTCGGGCGTCCGCGCCGTACCACTGCTGCTCGCCGCGGTGTCGGCCGTGTGTCTCGCCGCGACGCTGTGGCTGGCCCGCGCCACCCGTGCGACCCGCACCTCCCCCTGACCGCCCGCCACCACGTCACCTCCGTATCGGCATCCGCATCGACATCCGTACCGAAGGGGAACCCTCATGCCCGCCCTGACCACCACCACCGACGGCTTCCTCCTCCACGGCGCCCCGTTCCGCATCCTCTCCGGCGCCCTCCACTACTTCCGCGTCCACCCCGACCAATGGCCCGACCGCCTGCGCAAAGCCCGCCTCATGGGCCTGAACACGGTGGAGACCTACCTCCCCTGGAACCTCCACGAACCCACCCCCGGCACCCTCGACCTCGACGGCCTCCTCGACCTCCCCCGTTTCCTGCGCCTCGCCCAGCAGGAGGGCCTCCACGTCCTCCTCCGACCCGGCCCCTTCATCTGCGCCGAGTGGGACGGCGGCGGCCTCCCCTTCTGGCTGACCTCCGACCCCGACATCCGCCTGCGCACCAGCGACCCCCGCTTCACCGACGCCTTCGACCGCTACCTCGACCTGCTCCTCCCCGCCCTCCTGCCGTACATGGCCGCGTCGGGCGGCCCGGTCATCGCCGTACAGGTGGAGAACGAATACGGCGCGTACGGCGACGACACCGCCTACCTCAAGCACGTGGAGAGCAGCCTCCGCTCCCGCGGCGTCGAGGAACTCCTCTTCACCTGCGACCAGACCGACGGCGACCACCTCACCCGCGGCACCCTGCCCGGCGTCCTCGCCACCGGCACCTTCGGCAGCCGGGTCGACACCTCCCTCGCCCGCCTGCGCGAGCACCAGCCCGAAGGCCCGCTGATGTGCTCGGAGTTCTGGATCGGCTGGTTCGACCACTGGGGCGGCCCGCACCACGGCCGGGACGCCGCGGACGCCGCCGCCGACCTGGACCGCCTCCTCGCCGCGGGCGCCTCCGTCAACATCTACATGTTCCACGGCGGCACCAACTTCGGTTACACCAACGGCGCCAACCACCACCACGCCTACGCGCCCACCATCACCTCGTACGACTACGACGCCCCCCTCACCGAGAGCGGCGACCCGGGCCCGAAGTACCACGCCTTCCGCGAGGTGATCGCCCGTCATGCCGCAGTCCCGGACGAGCCGGTGCCGTCCCCGTCCCCCAAACTGCCCCGCACCGAAGTCGAGTTGACCGACCGGCTTCCCCTCTTCCGGCGGCTCGGCCACGACGGCGTGCACTCCGTCGACCCCGTCACCGCCGACGCACTGGGCCGGCGCGCCGGATACGTCCTCTACCGGACCACCGTGTCCACCACGGGACCCGGCCTGCTCCACTTCGAGGGCGGAGTCGGCGACCGCGCCCAGGTCTTCGTCGACGGCGCCCCCGCCGGCATCCTCGAACGCGAGCGCTACGACGAGACGCTCCCCCTCCACATCCCGCGCCCCGGCGCCCGCCTGGACGTCCTGGTGGAGAACATGGGCCGGGTCAACTACGGCCCCCGGATCGGCGTCCCCAAGGGCCTCCTCGGCCCGGTCACCTTCAACGGCGAGGCCCTGCGGGGCTGGGACTGCCATCCGCTGCCCGTGGACGACGTACCGCCCGCCGACGCCTTCGCCCCGGCGGCCACGCCCACCTCCGCCGAACCCGCCTTCCACCAGGGCACGTTCGAGGTCGGCGAACCCGCCGACACCTTCCTCTCCCTCCCCGGCTGGACCAAGGGCCAGGCCTGGATCAACGGCTTCCACCTGGGCCGCTACTGGAACCGGGGCCCCCAGCACACCCTCTACGTCCCGGCCCCGGTCCTGCGCCCCGGCACCAATGACCTGGTCCTGCTCGAACTCCACGGCACCACCACCCCCACGGCCCACCTCGTGGACACCCCGGACCTGGGCCCGAAGACCCCCTGACGCCGACCCCGACCCCGGAGCCCACCCGATGCCGCACCACCACCTCCAGGTCCCCGCGCCGTCCGCCCCGCCCCTCCGGGGCCACCTCCCCTTCTCCGACGCCCCGTCCGCCCCCGACCCCATCGAGGTGACGAGCCGCTGGCTCACCCGCGCCGGCCGCCCCTGGTTCCCGGTCTCCGGCGAGTTCCACTACTCCCGCCACCCGGCCGCCCACTGGGAGGAGGAGCTCCTCAAGATGAAGGCGGGCGGCGTGACGGCGGTCGCCTCCTACCTCATCTGGATCCATCACGAGGAGACCGAGGGCGAGATCCGCTTCGACGGCGACCGCGACCTCCGCCGGTTCGCCCGCCTCTGCGCCCGCCACGGCCTCGACTTCATCCCCCGCATCGGCCCCTGGTCCCACGCGGAGGTCCGAGGCGGCGGCCTCCCCGACTGGGTCCTGGCCCGCACCACCGCACCCCGCACCGACGACCCGTCGTACCTCACCGCCGTACAACCCTGGTTCGCCGCCATCGCGGCGCAGCTCACCGGCCTGGACCGCGCGTCCGGCGGCCCGATCATCGCCCTCCAGATCGAGAACGAACTGTACGACCGGCCCGGCCACCTGCTGACCCTCAAGCGCATGGCCCGCGAGGCCGGCCTCGACGCACCCCTGTGGACCTCGACCGCCTGGGGCGGAGTCCAGCTCCCCGGCGACGAACTGCTCCCGCTCTACGGCGGCTACCCGGAAACCTTCTGGACCGAGCACGACGGCGGCTGGCCCGACACCTGCCGCAAGCACTTCTTCTTCACCCACCAGCGCGACGACGAGGGCATCGGCGCCGACCTGCGCCCGACGACCGTACGCGGCACCGACCCGGCGGCCCACGCGGACCGATTCCCCTGGGCCACCTGCGAGTTGGGCGGCGGCATGGCGGTCTCCTACCACCGCCGCCCGCGCGTCGACGCCGCCGACATCGGCGCCCTCGGCCTCACCAAGATCGGCTGCGGCTCGGTCTGGCAGGGCTACTACATGTTCCACGGCGGCACGAACCCCCTCGGCCGCCTCACCACCCTCCAGGAGTCCCACGCCACCGCCTACCCCAACGACCTGCCCGTCCTGACGTACGACTTCCAGGCCCCGCTCGGCGAATACGGCCAGTACCGCCCGTCGTACGACGAACTCCGCCTCCAGCACCTGCTGTTGGCCGAGTTCGGCGAACGGATCGCCCCCATGGAGTCCGCGCTGCCCGCCGACGGCCCCGACGGCCAGTACGACAGCGTGACCCTGCGCTGGGCGGTCCGCACCGACGGCCGCGCCTCCGGCTTCCTCTTCGTCACCAACCACCAGCCGCACGAGCCGCTGCCGGACCACGAGAACACCACCTTCACGGTCGCGTTCCCGGGCGCCGAGTCATCCCTCACCCTCCCCAGCACCCCCGTCACCGTCCCCTCCGGAGCCTGCTTCTGCTGGCCCCTGCGCCTGGACGTGGCCGGCCTCCGCCTCGACTGGGCCACGGCCCAGCCGGTCTGCACGGTCGCCGACGACGACGGCCGTACGGTGCTGGTGCTCGCGGCGACGGACGGCATCGCACCCGAACTGGCCCTGGACGCAAGGACGGTGGCGAAGGTGACCGGGCCGGGAACCGTACGGCGGGAAGCCGACCGGATCCTGATCACCGCCCTGTGCCCCGGCACCGACGCCCTCGTGGAGACGGAGACCGCCGACGGCACCCGGGTGGCCCTGCTGATCCTGGACGCGACCACGGCCCGTACGGCCTACAAGGGCCGGGCATGGGGAGCCCCGCGCCTGATCCTGTCCCCGGACGGGGTGGTCTTCGACGAGGAACGGGACGAGGTACGCCTCCACACCCGCCCGGACGTGCGCCTCGCCGGGCGCCCGGACGAGTGGCCTGTCGAGCGTCCGGAGGAGCGGTCTGCCGAGGGGGTGGACGAGTGGCCTGTCGAGCGCCCGGACGAGTGGTCTGCCGACGGGATGGACGAGTGGCCTGGCGAGCGTCCGGACGAGCGGTCTGCCGAGGGGGTGGACGAGTGGCCTGTCGAGCGCCCGGACGAGTGGCCTGCCGAGGGATCGACCCTGGCGGTCCTCCCCGCCCCGCCCCACCCCCCGACGGTCGCCGGGGCCACCCTCAAGGAGACCCAGGACGGCCCCCTGACCCGCTACACCCTCGTCCCGGACCCGGAAACCTGCCGGGCCCCCCTCCCCGAGCCGTGCCTCACCCTCCTCCGTCCGCCGGGCCCGCCGCCCACCCCCGCCACCGGTGTCCTCCACCGCGCGAGCGCCCCGGCCGACGCGCACTACGACGCCGTGGCGGCCGTGTACCGGGTGGACATCCCGGCGGACGTCCCCGGGGGAACCCTGCTGCGCCTGCACTGGACGGGCGACACGGCACGGGCGTACACGCGGGCGGGGCGGCTGGTGGCGGACCAGTTCTGGACGGGGCGCCCCTGGGAGCTGGCCACGGACCTGGTACCGCCCGGCGAACCCGTCCTCCTGAAACTGCTCCCGCCGGCCGCGGGGGCGAAGGTGTACACACCGGTGGAGGCGCCCCCGGGCGTGGCGGAGGTGCGGCGCGCGGAGTGGGTGACGCGCCGTAGGTGGACCCTTCGCCGGACCTGACCCCGGCTCTCGCACCCCGCCCGGCCTATCCTGTGGGTCAGCCGGGCGGGGCAGGCCCGGTGGATCCGCGGTCGGCGCCAGGCCGCCCGCGGAGCAGCCCAGGCCGAAGGAAGCAGAGCACCCACCATGACCGCAGGCGCCGCCGACGGCCCGGCGACCAAGGGACGCAGCCGCCGCAACTTCGCCGGCGCGCGCCCCGTGATGGACGACGTCGCGAAACTCGCCGGCGTCTCCAAGCAGACGGTCTCCCGGGTGCTCAACGACAACCCGGCCGTACGCGCCGAGACCCGCGAGGCGGTCCAGGCGGCGATGCGCACCCTCGGCTACCGCCCGAGCCGCAGCGCCCGCTCCCTGGCCAGCGGCCGTACCCGCATGCTCGGCGTGATCTCCTTCGACGCCGCCCGCTACGGCCCCGCCTCCACCCTCACGGCCATCAACACGGCCGCGCAGGAGGCCGGTTACCTGGTGAGCTCGATCGCCCTGGACACGGCCGACAAGGACACCGTCGTCCGCGCGGCGGACCGGCTCTCCGCCGAGGGCGCGGACGGCGTGATCGCGATCGCCCCCCAGCTCTGGGTCGCCCGGGCCCTCGCCGAGGCCCATCTGGACACCCCCTTGGTGGTCATGGACAACGACCTGGGCGACGGCACCCCCATGGTCACCTCCGACGCCCGCACCGGCGCCCGCAAGGCCACCGAGCACCTCCTGTCCCTCGGCCACCCCACCGTCCGGCATGTGGCGGGCCCGACCGGCTGGACCTCGGCCGACCGCCGCGCCGACAGCTGGCGGGACACCCTGAAGGCGGCCGGCGCCGAGATCCACGCCCCGCTCATCGGCGACTGGAGCGCCGACTCCGGCTACGACCTGGGCCGCGAACTCGCCAAGGACCCGTCCGTCACCGCGATCTTCGCCTCGAACGACCAGATGGCCCTCGGCGTCCTGCGCGCCCTGCACGAGGCCGGCCGCCGCGTCCCCGGGGACATCAGTCTCGTCGGCTACGACGACATCCCCGAGGCCGCGCACTTCCTGCCCCCGCTGACCACCATTCGTACGGACTTCACGGACATCGGCACCATCTCGCTGCGCATCCTGCTGGACCGCATCGACGCCTCCTCCGGCCCGGAGACACCGGTTCCGCCCCTGACCCTGATCCCCGTGGAACTGCGCGTCCGCGACAGCACGCGCCGGGCCGGCTGACCGTCGGCGAACGCCCTCACCCCGAGGGCGCGAACGCGCGCACCCGCACGCCGGTGTCGCAGATGCGCACCGCCTTCTTCGTCCCGTCCGAGGTGGTGAACGCCGGGGTGAGCGGCCGCGATTCGCCGGGCGGGACCACATCCAGCCCGGTGACGGCGTCGCACTCGTCGAGGCTGGTGAAGGTGACCGCGGCGACGGCTGAATCACCGGGCCCGAGGGCGACCTTCGCGGCCTCGCCGGCCGACCCGGCCCAGTCCACCGGCAGTTCGGTCCGCCCGGTCCCGCCCTCGAAGAGCAGCGACGGGAAGCCGCGTACCGTACAGGAATCGTCACCCTTGTTGGTGAGCACGACGGAGGCCCGGCCCGCCCCGGTGCTGCGGGCCACGGCCGTCAGGTTCTGCGTACGGCAGTGGTCCGCGGCGGGACTGGGCAGGGAATCGGCGCCGTAGAGCACGCCGGCGGACGGGGTGGAAGCGTCGCTGCCGTCACGGGTCTCGCCACCCGCGCCGGAAACTGTGCCGGCGTCCGTGCCCGTGCCCGTGTCTGAGTCTGCGTCTGAGTCTGAGTCTGCGTCCGAGGTTGCGGCCGAGGTTGCGGCCGGGTTCGCGTCCGAAGCCTTCGCGCCGGACCCGCTCCTCGGAACGTACCCGGCCTCGGACGCCGAGGAGGAGCCGGCACCGGACGCCGAGTCGGGGCCGGACGAGCAGCCCGCCACCCCCACGAGAAGCAGGACGGCGGCGGCGTAACTCATGGGTCGGCGCATGTCTCCTGCTGGTTCGTCGAACGGACAGACGGATGGATTACGGCCCCAGGGCCACCCGCTGCGAGGGTATTGCATAGAATCCACGGCGATCACGTTCACCGGCGCTGCGCAGCGCGCCGCCTTTGGGGGAAAGGCACACGGGTGCAGTCGAGCGACCATTCCATGCCCGCGAGCGGACCCGACGGCATACGTCGGCGGAGGTTCCTGGGCGCCGGAGCCGTCACGCTGGGAGCCGCGGGGGCCGCGGCCGCCGGACAGTTGCTGCCGGGCAGCGCCTCGGCCTCGGTGAGCGGGGCGACCGCCGCGGCCGGCGCGGGCGCGGAGGTGAGCGGCACGGTCTTCAAGCTGGGCGTCGCCTC
The DNA here is from genome assembly GCF_040630255.1 of Streptomyces sp. NPDC005820. Lineage (NCBI taxonomy): Bacteria > Bacillati > Actinomycetota > Actinomycetes > Kitasatosporales > Streptomycetaceae > Streptomyces > Streptomyces sp. NPDC005820. The sequence continues at coordinate 143,193 of NZ_JBEXXE010000005.1, read as the reverse complement.
CGGAGACCCCCTGCCCACCGCGATCGTGCTGTGGACGAGGGTGGTGCCCGCGACCCAGGGCAGCTCCGGCATCCTGCCCCCGTCCGTGGCCGTGACCTGGGAACTCGCCTCGGACAGCGGCTTCACCACCATCGTCAGGAGCGGTACGGCGACGGCGAGCAGCAGCCTCGGCCACAGCGTCCACGTGGACGTCACGGGCCTGACGCCGGCCACCGACTACTGGTACCGGTTCAAGGCGCTGGACCGTACCTCCATCACCGGCCGCACCCGCACCGCGCCCGCCGCCGGCAGCACCCCCGAGAACATGCGGATCGCGCTCGCCTCCTGCCAGAACTGGCAGCACGGCTACTTCACCGCCTACCGGGACATGCGCGAACAGAAGCCGGACCTGGTGCTGTTCGTCGGCGACTACATCTACGAGAGCTCCGCGTACTCGTACCGCGTACGCCGCCACGAGGGCACCGGACAGCCCGTCACCCTCGCCCAGTACCGCGCCCGCCACGAGCAGTACAACACCGACCCGGACCTCCAGGCGATGCGCGCCGCCGCCCCGTTCGTCGTCGTCTTCGACGACCACGAGGTGGAGCAGGACTGGGCGGGTGACGTGGCGAACGACCCGGTGGCCTGGCCCACCGCCAAGTTCCTGGCCCGCCGCGCCGCCGCCTTCCAGGCCTTCTACGAGCACATGCCGATCCGGACCGCGCAGAAGCCCAGCGGCCCGGACGTCCAGATGTACCGCTCCCTCGACTTCGGCACCCTGGCCCGGCTGCACGTCCTGGACACCCGGCAGTACCGCGACGACCAGGCGACCACCGACGCCGACGCCCTGAAGGACGGCCGCGTCATCATGGGCGACACCCAGCGGAACTGGCTGGTGAACAGCATGACCACCTCCGGCGCACGCTGGAACCTGGTCGCCTCCCAGGTGATGATGGCCGAGACCGACTTCCTCGCCGGGGTCGGCAAGGACTGGTCGTACGACGCCTGGGACGGCTACCAGAAGGAACGCGCCGCCCTGCTCGCCGAGTTCCAGGACATCCGCAACCCGGTCGTCCTGTCCGGCGACCGCCACCGCACCATCGTCAGCGACCTCAAGCTGGACTTCGACGACGCGGACTCGGCCGTGGTCGGCGCGGAGTTCGTCGGGACGTCCATCTCCAGCAGCGGCGACGAGGACCTGGTGGCGTTCGCCGCCGAGTGGGCGCCCAAGCTGGCGGACAACCCGCACTGGAAGATGATCGACGCCCGGCGCGGCTATCTCCTCTTCGACATCACCGCCGACGGCATCGACGCCCGGCTGCGGACGGTCTCCACGGTGCTCACGAAGAACGGCACGACCACGACGGCCGCGACCTTCCGGGTGGAGGACGGCGTACCGGGCGTGTACCAGGTCGGGGTCGAGCGGGAGACGACGACGGCGAGCGCCGAGCAGTCGCCCTCCCCGCAGGAGAGCGCGACGACGGCCCCGGAGGAGACACCGACCGGGACGGACGAGCCGACGGACGACGCGACGCCGACCGTCTCCACGACACCCTCTGCGACAGCCGCCACGAGCGAAGCGACCGCGGGAACGTCCGCCGACGCGTCTGCCGCCGCCCCCTCCACCACCCCCTGACCCTCCGGGAGAGAACGTGTTCACCACCCGATCCCGGCAGCGAGAAGAAGGCACCGGCCGCACCGGCCGCCGCCGCCCCCGCACCACTCCCACGAAGGCATGGGCGCTGGCCGGCACGGTGGCCGTGCTGGCGGCGGGCGTCTTCGTCCTGTCGCCCGGCGACGCGGGCGCGATCGCCCCGGCGCGCGGCGACTTCGACGGCGACGGTACGTCCGACCTGGTCTACCGCAATGTGGCGGGCCAGCTGTACGTCAACACCGGCGCGGCCGAGACGATGGCCCTGGACACGGACGTCGCCAAGGTCAAGGACGTGCTGACCCCGGGCGACCTCGACTCGGACGGCGTCCAGGACGTGCTGACGCTGAGCCCGGCCGGAGTGCTCTTCTTCCACTCGGGCGTCTACGCCCGCAACCCCGGCGGCCTGGGCTCGTACCGTACGGTCGCGTCCGGCTGGCAGATCTACAACAAGGTCGTCGCCCCCGGGGACCTGAACGGCGACGGCAGGGCCGACCTGCTGGCCCGCACCCCGGCCGGCACCCTCTACTTCTACCCGGGCAAGGGCACCGGCGCCTTCGGCAGCCGCGTGACGGTCGGCACCGGCTGGCAGCAGTACGACGAGCTGATCGGCGCCGGCGACCTCACCGGCGACGGCATCGGCGACCTCCTGGCCCGCACCCCGGGCGGGGTCCTCTACCGCTACACGGGCAAGAAGGGCGGCACCTTCAACGCCCGGGTCAAGGACCCGAAGACCGACTGGGCGTCGTACGGCCAGATCATCGGCGGCGGCGACTGGGACGGCAACGGCAAGACGGACCTGCTGGCCCGGGACTTCTCCGGCCAGTTGTGGTTCTACGCCGGCAACGGCAAGGGCACCTTCGGCACCAAGTCGGCCCGCAGCAAGGGCTGGGGCAAGGTGACGCAGTTCGCGGGGGCGGGCAACAACCCGCACTACGGCAAGTACGGCACCCTGGCCCGTACCTCGGCGGGAGCGGTCTACAGCTACCAGGTGACCGGCACCGGCAGCCTCACCAGCAAACTCCTGGTCGGCACGTCCTGGCCGTCCTCCACCACCCGCCTGGCCTACGCCCCCTCCCTCCGCCAGAACGGCCTGGCCGACCTGGTCGTCCAGTCCATCAGCACGGGCAAACTGACCAACCCGGCGTACTACGCCCTCTCCGACCCCACCCTCGCCACGGGCTCCACCTCCTACAACCGGATCGTGGGCCCCGGCGATGTGACGGGCGACGGCAAGGGCGATCTGCTGGCCTTCACCACCACCGGCACCCTCTACCTCTACCCGGGCGACGGCACCGGCACCTCGGTCGCCTCCCGCGTCAAAATCAGCTCGGGATGGCAGAGCTACAACACACTGATCGGCGCGGGCGACGTCACCGGCGACGGCCGCCCCGACCTCCTGGCCCGCGACTCCGCCGGCACCGTGTGGCGCTACAACGGCACCGGCACGGCCGCCACCCCCTTCTCCTCCCGCACGAAGATGAGCGCGGGCTGGCAGACCTACAAGAAACTCTTCTCCCCGGGCGACGCCAACGGCGACGGCAAACCCGACCTCATGGCCACCACCTCCACCGGCGCCCTGTACTTCTACGCGGGCACGGGCACGGGAGGCTTCAAGGCACGGGTGAGCAAGGCGAGCAGCGGGTGGAGCAGTTGGGCGGACCTGCTCTGAGGCGGGCTCAGACCTCACGGTAAGGCAGATCCCTGACCTCGGCCTCGAAGGTGAGCCTGATGGGCACACGGTAGGGGATCAGCGCGTCTTCGCCCCGTCGGCCTGTGCCCAACCGGATGTCTCCTCGCGCGCACACCGTTTTCCACTCGACGACGAGTTCGACGGCAGTCCGGGGGGCCACCTCCACGCTGACGGATTCCCGTACGGTGAGGCTGCTGCGAGAGCTGAGCGCGTACCGCTGACTGACCTCCTGTTCCAGTTGTCCCATGACAGAGCCGAGCCCCAACACCGAGACGGTCGCACCGCCGCCCCGTCTGGCGGCACTGCCCGATTCGATCTGCACGGTCCGTTCGATGGAGTTCGAGATCTCGAGCTGCCGCGTCGCGGGCGCGGTACGGCTGCTGTTGGTGAACGGGTGCCGCTCGACCTCGATGACCTGTTCCTCCTGGCCACCGGTCTCCTCGATCCCCAGAATCCTGGAGCCGGACACGTCGATACCCCCGGTACGCCGCTCGCGCCTTCGGTGTGCCGCCGCGTCACCGAAGAACGGCTGCCGGACGGGCCAGTGCTCCCCACACAACCGGCAGGTCATCCGAGCCCGCCACCGACTCAGCGAGACCTGTGCCCCGAACGGCGCCAGCGAATCGGGGAGAAACTGGTCGTGGCGCAGGGCATCCAGCACCGCACCGGGCAGGGGTTCGTCCAGAACCCTTCGACCGCAGTGGGGGCAGAGCCCCGTGGCCGCGTACGCCTTCATGTCGGTGGAGGCCCCCGGGTACCTGGGCCGCGACATCTACCTCACTCCTCTACGGGGGCGGACGTCCCCTTCCGACGGTACGCCCGACCCGCCGCACCTTCAGGGCGAGCACGAGGCATCCGGCATCCCGGCGGTCGCAGCCGGTCGCCTCCCCCCCCGATCTCGGTGATCGCTTCGTGCGACCTCTCCTGCAGGATCAGCAGCCGCGCGTGTTCCTGCGCGAGCGCGGGGACGGGGATCCCACGGGCGACCCAGACGGTCGGCGCCGGCCACGGGGCAAAGTACGGGGATGCCGCCACCGTCCTGCACTGGGCGCTGCCGTAGCCTCCAGCGCATGACGGTCTATCTGCTGTGGCACATCGGGCACCAGAACGAAGCCGGTGCTGACGGTGCCACCCTGCACGTCGACGGCGAGACGATGTACGTCGACGAGCAGGACGGCGACGACGTCAAGTTGCTCGGCGTCTACTCCACCCATGGCAAGGCGGAGGCACGTATGAGCAGGGCACGGCTCCTGTCCGGCTTCTCCGATGAGCCGGACTGCTTCGTCGTAGAGGAACACACGATCGACGAGGACCAGTGGACTGAGGGGTTCGTGCGCGTCCGGCCGGAGTCATAGCCGGTGCGCACCTGCTCCAGCAGATGGGTTGGCGATCAGCACTTGTCGTCGACGAGTTCGTCAAAGGCGTTCCGGTTCATAGCCCGACCGTCGGCCCAGACCTGGTCGGGGCCCAGCGAGGCGAGATCGTTCGCGGTGAAATAGACGTGACCGTCGTAGGTGTCCGAGTCACGGGGGCCTGTGAACGTCAGGGCGTAGGTGCGGCCGGGCAGCAGTGCCTGCGGCCCTGCGGTTTCCACGTGCCAGGAGGGCGGTGGGGAGAAGAGCGGGAACGACGTGCTGCCGCGAACCGACACCCGCGCCATCCAGCCGCTGTCCTCGACGCCGCTTCCCACGGTGCTGGAAGGGGTGGCGGAGGGTTCTCCATCTCCGACGTCAGCATGGTCGTACTCGTCCTCGACCCAACTGTGAAGCGTCACGTCCGAGGCCTGGTCTCCCTCGCACAGCCGCACCTCCGCGGCCGGCTTCCCGTCCGTGCCCATCCATACCGCGACGAGTGGCAGATCCGCCGGACTGCAACCACTCAGCAGCCCGAGCCCCACCACCACGCACATCGCGCCGACCGCATGTCGCATCCCACACCCCCGGGTCGTGCAGTTTAGAGCCCGCCGGGTCTATTGCAGATAGTCATATCTGGCCGATGCGGCCGCTGTTCACCGGATTCTGTCCACCGCGACCAGCCCCTCTGGACAATTGAAGGGTCGTCGGTCCACGGCAGTCGTCAACCCGCTAGAAGGGCCGTCCCACCGGCGGTAAGCGTTGGATCGGAACGGGGCATGTGCACACAACCGCGGCCTCAAGAACCGGCTGGCGAACGAGCCCGTATTGTTCCTATCTCGCCCCGCCTCGTCCGCATGTTCCTCGCACACATCGAGGAGTTCGGCACCGCCAAGGATGGACGCCTGTTCGCCAACCGACGCGGGGGAGTGGTCGCCTCGACGACGTATTGGCCTGTGTGGGACGAAGCCCGGCACGTGGCACTCCCACCGGAACAGGTGGCGTCCCCGCTCGCCGCTCGACCGTACGACCTGCGGCACGCCGCGCTCTCGCCGGGTGGCCGTCCGCCGCGAGAGCCTTTGCGTAAGCGGGCAGCCCCGCTGTCGCTCTTCTCCGGGATCGTGTGCCGGATGCCTCGACGACGGAGGTACTCACGGCAGGGCCCGTTGCTGTATCCCTTGTCGGCCGCGATGCTGTCGGGCTTCGTGCGGGGCCGGCCCGAACCGGTCCTCGGAACACGGATCTTTGCCAGCACCGTCTGGAACTGGGTGCAGTCCGCCCGCTGTCCGCCGCTGACGACCAGGGACAGCGGGCTGCAGCGGCCGTCCGCGCTCAGGTGGAGCTTGCTGGGAATCCGCCCCGCGAGCGGCCCAGGCCTTCACCTCCCGCACCAACCTCCACCAGGCGGGCGAGCAGGCTCTGCCAGGGCGTTTCGCCCTGATGTTCTACCGCTTCGGCCCCTCCTTGCCGCGGGTGTCGGCGGCGGATCGGTGCGGGTACCGGCCGCATGCTGATGGGCCCGCACGATGGTGGAGTCCACTGAGATGTCCCAGTCGATCTCGCTCGCGGCGTCGGCAGCGGCCTGGACTTGCTGCAGCAGACGCTCCCACGTGCCGCCCGCCGACCACAGCCGATGGCCTTCACGGACGGTCTTCCAGGGACCGAAGCGCTCCGACAGATCCCGCCACTGCACCCCGGTCCGCACGCGGTGCAGAATGTCGTCGATCACCTGCCGGTGATCCCGCCACCGGCCACAACGTCCATTACTGACCGGCAGGAATGACCGCAGCCGTTCCCACTCGGCGCCCGTCAAATCACCCCGCCCCACGCCTGACATAACGAGCCAACAGTCAGACAGTCACATGATCGGGCGGACAAGTCCAAGCCGCTTTGCTGCGCTGACCTGCGGATTCCTACCCTGCGGCCAGCCCACGCATAGTCCACAGCCCCGACATGTGGCCGCTCTGCGTGGCACTTGCCTGCACATACGCGAAGACCCCGTCCTCAGCGTTCTCGCTGGTGGCGGGGTCTTTGGGCACCTAATCCAAGGTGCCCCCGGCAGGATTCGAACCTGCGCACACGGCTCCGGAGGCCGCTTCATGACGGCAGGAAGACGCAGGTCAGGGGCAGTTCGCCCGGCCTGGTCCTTCGCCTCGTCCACAAGTGGTCCACAGGTTCGAAGTGATGAACCTGCGCGCACTGGGGCGGTCGCAAGGATCCCGAAGCAGCTCAAACGCCGTTCAGGTTTTGCCCTGTTGAAAGGACAGTCTGACGAATCAGACCCTCGCTATTCGGCTGAATAGGCGGGGCTGGTCAGCCCGCTGCGCGCAGCACCGCTGAAGCCCACACGCACGCGCAGCAACGGCGGATCGTTACTGTTCGGCGCTGTTCGCGTAATCGACGGCCTGGACGTCAGCCTCGCCCGGTCACTTTAGGGCCCTGGCGGCGCAGCAAAGCTTCTGGTCTGCCGTCTCCATGCCGCACGGTCCTCGCAACCGGCCCTTCGACATGGCGAACGGGATTCTTGCGGAACTGCAGCTACCCGACGCCCGCCCGCCCGGCTGCGGGCGACAGGATGAAGAAGCCACTGCCGGTCGTTTCATCCACCTGGTCCCAGAGGTCCTTCAGTCGCTAACACTGAGGAGAACGGGATCACTTGCCTCGACGGCGATGTAAGTCTCCGGAGTGGCCCCCTCCAGCAGTCTTACACGACGCCAGTTGACGGCAGGCTCGCGGTCTCCCAACAGTTCCCTCCAGGACAAGCTCTGCGCCTGCTTGAAGCCCTCACGGACGGTTCCACTCAGATTCCTGTGCCGCAGTTGCTCGTGGTAACTCATGCGTACAGCGCGCGTTTCCGCTTCCATAGCCTCGTCCTCCCAGGACAAGTCTGGCCTGTCAGGCTGTGGATCTCGTCTGGACTCTTCCTCCCGTGCCACTTCGACTTGTAGCTCGTCCAACCACCGGCATGCAGAGAACAGGCGACGGGACATGCCCACGTGCGTTCCGGAGCCTGGGATGCGGCCGGCGATGAAGTCAGCCACGCCTCGTCGGCTGCGCAGTTGCTGTTCGGTTGCGGGAGGGTCTTCGCCGAGCCGTTGACGGATGAACTGGGTTCTTTCGTCTTCTTCGATGCAAAAAAGGGAACCAGTGTCACTGCGTTGATGTGTCCCGCGGGAGGAACTGAGGGGGACGATGCGCAGGTCCTCCACCACTCCGCGTGCAAGGGCACGGTAGACCAGCATCTGCGACTGTGCGGTAAGGAGCAGCGCGTCATCGTCCTCCGCAATGTGCGCTTCGGAACCGCTGTTGGCCGGGTCCAGGGGAACGGGGGCGGTTCGGTCAGGCCGCGTGGGCCCTCCCGGGACATGCATGGCATCCACGGTCATGAACAGACGGTCATCCTCCCAGCTCTGAAGCGCGGGCAGCGAGGTGCCACAGAGGACCTGCATATGGGGTTGTCCGTGCATGAGAGCGCTTCCGCCACGAAGCTGCTCCATCCCCTCCCTGAGGGCGGGGAGGCCTATGCAGCGGTGCGCCTTGGCTTCGATGAGCCAGGGCAGTGGCCCGGCAGGATGGCTGCCCCACAGGTCGGGCAGCGGTAGGGAGACATCGAGGAAGCCGGGGTGGCCGTTGGGGCCACCGGCCTCAATGTGCTGCGTCGGCCCCAGCCCCATCATGCCTGCGCACGCCCACTGGGCCATGGTCATGCCGAGGTGATAGCCGAAGGCGGATCGCGCGCTGCGCTCGGTGCCGTGCCGGTGGATGGCGTTGACGAAAAGGCAGCGTCCGGCAGACCCGGAGACCGCGGTTTCGACCTTCTTCAGACACAGGTACGCGTGCAGAGGAGAGATGCGTGACACCAGCTCGCTGATCGCCAGGTTCGGTGTGAGCGCCAGCCAGGGGCCGATGTCCCGGCCGACCTCCGTCGCCGCTTTGAGGATCTGCCGCCAGGTCGTCGTTGCGAGGTACCAGCCGTTCGCGGGTATGCCGGTCACCCCTGGCCAGGCGTGTTCGACCCTCTCCCACGGCCTCTTGCTGGGGCGACGTTGCGGTCCATCGCGGACAAGGACTGGGATGTCCAGGCGGTCGGATATCTGAAAAGCGTGATCCTGGGCACCTTCCGGTGGCTGCTTGTCCACCCTGAGAAGAGTGCCACGGTTTGATCGCTGACTGGTGCGGTCAGGTAAGACTCTTGCCATTGACCGCCGTCGGTGATCGCCCCTGCTCCCCATCATTCTGGCCCGGAGAACAGACCGATTAGGATGCCATCCTAGGGCTGGGCCAGGATAGGGCACGACCGACCACGGGGAAGGCGTCGATCGAGACCTGTCTGCGCTGGGCCGACAGTGCGAGCTCACATCGCTTCGCCCTCCGTGCCGACATTGATCATGCAAGGAGGTCTCGGTGACGCCACCGGCGGGGCGGTCTGTGCCAAAGCCTGGTCCTCCTCCGAGCCGTGAGCGGTGGTTCCAGCCGAGGCGCTCCGGCTACGCGTGGGAGCAGGAAGGCTTGGAGCACGTCCGGCAGTTGATGCCCAAGGCCGAGCCATACCGGGCATGGGCGATGTTCCAGTTCACTGGTCCCTCCGGCCGCGTCAACGAATGCGATCTGCTGATCGCCGTACCGGGCGGGGTCTACCTGCTGGAGTTGAAGGGCCATCCCGGACGCTTGGTGAACCACGGGGACACCTGGCAGTTCCACGACGACCGGGTGCGCACTATCAAGAATCCACTGCACCTCACCGATCTCAAGGCCAAGGAGCTCAAGGAGCAGCTGGCGCGGGCGGCGCGCGCTATGAAGGAGGACCCCAGGAGGGTGCCCTTTATCAAGCCGGCAGTCTTCCTGCACGACCCCAGCCTGGTGAGTGAGCTCGACGAGTTCCAGCAGACCGGGGTGTACGGGCGCGACGGCAGCGCGAACGGGCTGCCCGGTATCTGGGACGGTCTGCTCGGGCTGCCGCCCGAGCGGGAGAGCTGGCGGGTCACCCCGCAGACCAGCGCGCTGCTCGAAGAGCTGATGAAGCGCATCGGGGTTAGCCACTCGACCGCTCATCTGCGGTTCGGTGACGACTGGCGGCTGGAGCCGCGGGCACTGGACGCCGGCCCCGGCTGGGAGGACCGGCTGGCGAAGCGTGACGACGGCCTGGTGCAGGAGAGCGGCCGGGTGCGGATCTACCTGGCCGGTGAGGCGGCCTCGCCCCAGCAGAAGCAGCAGGTGGACCGGGCGGCCCGCCGCGAGTACCAGGTGCTGCAGGGCATCAACCATCGCGGCATCGTGCAGGCGGTCCAGATACGCGAGCACATGAGCGGTCCGGCGATCTTGTTCCGGCACCGGACGTCGGACCTGCGGCTGGACGCCTTCCTCGACGCGTACGGGGGGCGGCTCACGCCCGAGGCCCGGCTGCACATGGTGCGCCAGCTCGCCGAAGCCGTGCGCTACGCCCACAACCGCTCCCTGTACCACCGTGCCCTGTCCGCCCGGTCGGTGTACGTGTCGGCGGACGAGGACGGCAGTGACCCGGTACTGCGCATCGCGGACTGGCAGACCGCCGCCCGGGACTTCGAGACCACCCTGCACCGCACGCTCGGGGACACCCCGCTGGACGCCAACCTGATCGCGGACGTCGCGCAGGTGTACCTGGCCCCGGAGACCGACCTGGAGTTCGCCGATCCGGTCGACCTCGACGTGTTCGGGCTGGGCAGCCTCGCGTACCTGCTGCTGACCGGGCGCCCGCCCGCCGACCGGCGCAGCGCCTTGCTGGACCGGCTGCGGGAGGAGGGCGGCCTGCACCCGTACGCCGTCGCCGACGGCGTGTCCGAGGTACTGGACCTTCTGGTCTTCCAGGCGACCGCGGCCGACGTGCAGGACCGGATGGCGTCGGCGGAGGAGTTCCTGCGGCTGCTGGACGCGGCCGAGGCGGACGCGGCGATGCCCGAGCCCTCGGGCGCGGCGGCCACGGACCCCTTGACGGTCCAGCCGGGCCAGCTCTTGGACGACACCTGGACCGTGACCCGCGTCCTCGGCACGGGTGCCACGGCCCGAGCCCTGCTGGTGGGTCGCCACGAGAACGAACCGGGCGGCGAGTCGGACTCTCCGCGGGTGTTCAAGATCGCGCTGGACCACGAGAAGGACGCCCGCCTGCAGGCAGAGGCCACCGCGCTGAAGGAGGTCGGCGGGGGCCGCATCGTGAAGCTGCTCGCCCAGCCGCGCCAGCTCGGCGGACGGATGGTCCTGGAAATCGAGTACGCGGGCGGTTTCCGCCCGCCCGGCGACCGGGAGCCGGTCAGCCTCGGGTCGCGGTTGCGCGGCGAGGGGGCGCTCGGTTACGACCAGTTGGAGCGTTTCGGCACCGACCTCTTCGAGGCCCTGGACAGCCTCTCCGCGCGCGGGGTGCGGCACCGCGACATCAAGCCCGACAACCTGGGGCTCTTCAAGCGCAGTGACGGGTCCTGGCAGCTCATGCTGTTCGACTTCTCTCTGGCCGACGCGCCCGACCAGGACCTGCATGCGGGCACGCGCGGTTATCTTGACCCGTTCCTAGGGGGCAGCCGACGCGAACGCTACGACGACCACGCCGAGTGGTATGCGGCGGCGGTGACCCTGCACGAGATGGCCACGGGCGAGCGGCCGGTGTGGGGCGACGGCCAGGGCAACCCGCTCACCGTGCCGGACGCCGAACTGCACATCGCGGACGAGCTGTTCGACCAGGCCTTGCGTGAGGGACTGACCGCGTTCTTCCAGCGGGCCCTGCACCGTGACGTCGAAGAGCGCTTCGACAGCCTGCGCGAGATGCAGGAGGCGTGGCGCCGGCTGTTTCATACGGCGGACAAGGCGCGTCCGGCCACCACCCCCGCCACGGTCGGCATGACGACCGAGGACATCGAGGACGCCCGGGACCAGGCCGCTGCCGCCGCCGACCCTAAAACCCCGCTGGACGCGGCGGGACTGTCCCCCCGTGCCGTGTCCGTTGCCGCGGCTCTAGGCGCGTCGACCGTGGAGGCCCTGCTCGACATCCCCCCACACACGATTTCCCGCGCCCGTGGCGCGGGCAACGTGATCCGCAAGGAACTCAACCGCCGGCACCGCCAGTGGACGCACGCCCTGCGCAGACGTCCCGCCTCGCGCCCGCCCGTGGCCGTGCCGGTGGACGCCGCCGAGGACGTGCTGGAGCCGGTGGAGACACTGGCGGCGCGGCTCACCCCCCCAGACGGCAAGCGCCGCACCAAGCCGCGTCCGGACGTCGTCCTCACCACGCTCCAATTGCCCGGCGGTGAGCGGCTGGAGCCGTGGCCCGCGCAGCCTGCCATCGCCAAGACGCTCGGCATCAGCCAGCCCACGGTCTCCCAGCACCAGCAGGCTGCGATCGAGCTGTGGGCGGCGCTGCCGTGGCTGCGTCGTGTCCGGGACGAAGTGGTGGCGATCCTGTCCGAGCAGGGCAGAGTCGCCACCGCCGAGGAACTCGCCGCCGAGCTGCGCGCCCGGCACGGTGCGGGAGACGGAGACCCCGCCGACACCTTGGCTCTGGCTCTGGGCGTGCTCCGGGCAGCGGCGGAGGCGGAGTCCCGTAAACGGGACGAGGACTCCGGCCCCGACGGCGAACCGCCGGTCCGGCTGGCCGTGCTGCGGCGTGGCGGGCGCGTGGTCCTGGCTCTGGAGGATCAGCCGGGCAGCGACGACCCGACGCCGGCCGAGCTCGCCGACTACGCCGCCGCCCTGGGCGAGACGGCGGTGGGGGTCGCGGGCCGCGACCCGCTCCCGGGCCGGGCGGCGGTGCTGCGGGAGCTGCGCGCGGTGACCGCTCCGGAGGGCATGGCGTCCATGGCAGACACCCGCCTGGTCGACCTGGCGGCGGCTATGGCGGGCGGCGTCGCCGTTTCCCCCCGTCTGGAGCTTTTCCCGCTGGACATGGACCTGGTCCGTGCGCTGCGCATCTCCCAGGCGCCCGCGGGGGTGCGCGCCGACACCGGCATAGGCGCTGCGGACTTGGTGGCCCGCGTCCGAGCACGCTTCCCGGGCCTGGCCGTACTGGCCGACACCACGTACGTGGAGCTCGAGGAGGCACTGGCTCAGACCGATTTCCCGCTCGCCTACGACGGGCAGCGCAAACGGTTCATGCCCCGGGGACACGAGTCGACCGACAGCCGGTACGAGCCGTCGGTCTCCATGCTGACCAGCACCGGCACCCTGATCGCCGCCGCGCAGAGCGAGCTGGCACTGGGCAGGGACCCGCGCCGGGTCCTGACGGCACGGCTCCAGACGGCCCGCCGACGCGGCGGTTTCCTCGCGCTCACCGTCAAGGCACCCGAACTGCCTGGTGTGGCGGAGCGGTTGGCGGAACGCATGGATATGGTGCAGGTCTCGTTGGATGACCTGTTCCTCGCGGCTATGCGGGAACTGGCCGCGGAACAGGGCGTCGAGTGGGCGGCGCTACTGCGCGCAGACGCCGCGTTCGCCGCCTCGGGCACGCTCGGCGCGGGCCTTGCGTCTTATGCCCGAGCCGCCTGCGAGCGGGTCCTAGCGCGTGCGGTGGCGCTGGCCGAGCAGTCGGGTCCGCGTACCGTGCTCTTCGTCCACGAAGCTGCTCTCGCTGCCCGCTACTGGTTGGCGGGCGGGAGCGAGCTGCTGGTGGCGCTGCAAGAAGCCGCCCGCCATGCTGGTGGCGCCCCGCACGGCCTATGGCTGCTGGTTCCCATGGAGGACCCAGAGGCCTCGCCGGCCCTGGACGGCCGCACGGTGGACATCGTGGATCGGGCGAGCGAATGGGAGCCGCTCACGGGACTGTTCCTGAAGGACCTCAAGGCCTGAAGATGTGTCGGTGCCTGGTCGACGGCACTGCACTCACGCCCGCTCGCTGCCGGTTCGAGGTCGGGGAGGGGGAGTTGCGGCTAAGATCCGTTGTGTGCCGGAGACCTTACAAGAGGATCAGTTCGCGAAGGCCGCGACGCGTCACTTCCACGACGCGGACTACCTCCACACCGACAGCCGCCTGCCGTCCGCGGACCACCTGTACGGCTTCGCGGCGGAGTGTGCGACAAAAAGCCTGCTGCTGCGGTTCACGGATGTGGCGATCGGGCCATCCAAGAAGCCGGAGGTCGTGGATCCGGCGGACCCCGAGAAGCCCCTGCAGTTCGGCCATGTCGACCAGTTGGTCCGTGAGGTCAGGCTGTGGGCGCACGGACGGGGCGGGGCAGCCCTGTACTCGGCACTCGACGGCGACCTCCGTGCGTTCAGGAAGTGGAACGTCAGCACCCGCTACTCCGACGGGAGTTACGCCCAGGCCGAGATGGTCGAGCGGCGTCAGGGCGCGGCGCGTCGCATACTTTGCCTGCACGAACAGGCCCTGCTCAACGGGAAGCTGCCGTGACGGCGCCGGTGGAACCCGTCCGGTTCGACGAGGCACGCACGCGCGCGTTCGACACCGCGCGCGAGGTGGCCCGGCAGGGCTTCCATGTCGTACTGGTTCGGGACGTGCTCGGCCGCTTCTCCCTTGTCGTCGACGACAGTGAGAAGCAGAAGGAGGCCGTGCTCAAGCTTGTGCAGGGCTGGGAGAGGCTGCTCGCCGACCGGTTGGGCCCGTACCGGACGGGTCACCCGGTTTTGCTGACCTCGAAGATGTTCTCGGCGGACACCCTGCTGGCGTCCCCGCGCGCGGTCGCGGACCCCGAAGGCCCGTCCGGAAAGGGCTCCGTGCGCTTCCTCGACAATACTGTGGTCGGCGAGGACTGGGCTAAGGTGTCCCCGCTCGTCGACGGAGCGAGCGGCAACCGCGCCCACCGCACCGCGCTGTACGGGTTCAAGGGCGGCGTGGGCCGTACGACTGCGACGGCTGTGCTGGCCCGCAGACTGGCCGACTCAGGGCACGTCGTCCTGGTCGTCGACCTGGATCTGGAGTCTCCGGGCGCTGGCCCGCTCCTCATGGGACAGGATCTACCCCCGCACGGACTGGTGGACCACCTCGTGGAGGCCGCCGTCGGCAGCGCCGACGGCCTGGAAATGGTGATTCGCACCCCCTACGTCCCGCCCCGCGCGGACGACGGCCGGTTCGGGGAGCTGTGGGTGGCCCCGGCCCGGGGAGGTGGCTACGGAGACGCGTCCTACTCGTATGCCGAGAAACTGAACCGCGTCTACGCGAACACCGTCGACGCGTCCTTCGCGGAGCGGCTGGAGCAGGCCGTGTGCGCCTGTGAGGAGGCGGTGGAGCGGGACAGCGACACCGGCCACCGTCCGGATGTGGTCCTCCTGGACAGCCGGGCCGGCATCCACGACGTCGCCGCCGTGACCATCTCCCGGTTGTGCGACCTTGCCCTGCTGTTCGGCGGGAACAACGAGCAAACGTGGATGGGCTACGGCGACCTGTTCGCGGCCTGGCACTCCCTGGGGCAGGCGCCGCACATCCGGGAGAAACTGCGCATGGTGGCCTCAATGGTGCCGGACTCGGTGCACTATCCGATGGAGGCCTACCTGGAAGCCTTCCGCGAGAGGGCGTTCGAGTGCTTCGAGGTGCTGTACGACTCGATCGCACCGGTCGACGTGGGAACCGAGGACGCCTCCGCGGACGGGGTCGCTACGGCGCGGGACGACGAACAGGCACCACACTTCGCCATTCCGATCCTGTTCGAACCGGGGCTGGTCGGCATGGACGCGAGCAACGCACCGGGCTGGCAGGAACGCGCCTTCGTGCAGGCCGCGTACCGTGACTTCCTCGATGGAGTCAGCACGCTGATCGAGGCGGCACTGGCAGCCGGCCGAGACGAGGAAGGGACGCGAGACACGTGACGAACGAGGCCCCCCTCACCGCGCACGAGTACCGCGACCTGCTGTCGGCGGCCCTGGAGGATTCCCTTCACGCCGACACCCGGACGCCCACCGCGCACACCCTGTTCATGCCGGACTCGCACCGCACCGCCCTGTACGTCGACAACGTGGTGGTGCCGGGCGGGCGGGGCGTCGGCAAGACATTCTGGTACCAGACCCTGCTCGACGAGCGACTGCGCGAGGTCGCAGCTGCCGAGTACCGCATCAACCGGCTGCGCCGGCTGCGGGTTCATCCCGGACACGGAATGAACCTGGACCACGACCACTATCCTGGGCCGCCGACCCTGCGGGGCCTGGTCGAGGCCAAGGAGGACCCGTACGACATCTGGTACGCGGTCCTGCTGACGGCGCTCGGGCAGGAGGAACTGCTCGGCCTGACCGAGTGGCGGGACAGGGTGGTGTGGGTGCGCACCCACACGGACGAGGCCCAGCGCACGGTGGAACGGGCGGACCGGGAGGCGCACGGGGCGGGCATCGTCCACCTGATGCTCTTCGACGCACTGGAGCACCTGCACGCCGACCGGGCCCAGGCGGACCGACTGGTCGTCGGTATTCTGCGGCTGGCCCTGCAGATGCGGTTCGGCACGCGCAACATCCGGCTCAAGGTGTTCATCCGCCCCGACATGTTCCAGGCGGCGACCCTCACCTTCGCCGACGCCTCGAAGCTCTCCTCCGGTTACGCGTCGAGCCTGGAGTGGACCCATACCGACCTGTACGGACTGCTATTCCACAGTCTGGGCAACGAGGACGACGGAGAGGCCGAACTGGCACGGCGGTTCCGTGCGTCCACCGGCGGCTGGGCGACCGACGAGACGGTCGGGCGGCACGAGCCGCCCCTGGTACTGCGCAACGTCGCGGAGGTCCAGGAAAAGCTCTTCACGGAGATCGCCGACCCGTTCATGGGCGGCAACTACCGCAAGGGGAAGCCCTACACCTGGCTGCCGAACCACCTCAAGGACGGCAACGGGAAGATCAGTCCGCGCAGCTTCCTCCAGGCTCTGGTGACGGCCGCCGAGGCCAGCCGGTCGGGTCACCACGACCACGACCGGGCCCTGCACCACGAGGCGATCCGTGCCGGGGTGCAGGCCGCTTCGAAGCGGCGGGTCGACGAGGTCGGCGAGGACACTCCATGGGTGAAGCTGGCGATAAAGCCGCTCGCCGGTGGGCAGGTGCCCATCAAGGAGTCGGCGGTGCTCGACCTGTGGAAGGAGAACGACCTGCCGGTGGCGCTGGCCGAGGACGCGGCCCAGTATGCCCAGGCCGACCGGCCCTCCCTGGTCCGTACCGGCCCCCGACACCCGGACGACCTGCCCCGGCTGGTCGAGGAGCTGATCGAACTGGGCGTGATGACCAGGCGGCGCAGCGACGGCCGGCTGGACCTGCCCGACGTGTACCGGATCGCGTTCGGGCTGGGACGCATGGGAGGGGTGCCGAAGGCGTAGCCGACGCTGTCGGGCGTCGTCGAGTCCTCGTGTACCCAAGACCCTGCCGTCTTACAAAGTCGACCTGGCAGGATGGGCTGACATGCCGTGTCCACAGTCCACACGGTGGTTGGTCGGGATGGAGAGAATCGCCGGTGTCGTCTGAGGAAGTCCGTACCGCGGAAGCGCCTGCGCGTGCGCTGCCACGCGACGGCGTGCTGTTGAAGGAGCTGCAGAAGCAGGTCGTGCTGCTGGAGGAGGATCTCAGGCAGCGGGCGGCCACCGAGGAGTTCGCCCCGGCCCTCCTCGCCGAGTACGAGCGGGCGAGTGGCGAGGGCGGCCGGACAGGCGTCGGGTTCGAGACTTGGCTCGACGACCGGCTGGTGCAGATCGCCGCCGCCTGGGTTCTGGCCTGCGTCTTCGTTCGCTTCAGCGAGGACAACGGGCTGATCCCGGAGGCCTGGCTGTCGGGCCCCGGTGAGCGGTTGTCCGAGGCGCAGGACCGACACGACGACTACTTCCGCGCCCATCCGGAGCGCAACGACCGCGACTGGCTCCTGGAAGCGTTCAGCGCGCTGCGCGACGCCCACCCCACAGCCGCAGGCCTATTCGATAAGCGGTTTAACCCGCTGTGGGAGATCACCCCCTCCTATGTGGCCGCCACCCGGCTCCTGGGGTTCTGGCGCGAACGGGACGCGGAGGGCCGCATCCGCCACGACTTCACCGACCCCGAGCTAAACACCCGCTTCCTCGGCGACCTCTATCAGGACCTCTCCGAGCACGCCCGCAAGACCTACGCACTGCTCCAGACGCCGACCTTCGTCGAGTCATTCATTCTCGACCTGACGCTGGAACCGGCGGTGGAGGAGTTTAGCCTCGACCCGGTGTGGAAGCACCGGCCGGAGGGCTGGCGCGGGGAGATCGACGAGGACGGCCGGGTGCACGGCTTGCGCTGCATCGACCCTGCGTGTGGCTCTGGGCACTTCCTGCTCGGCCTGTTCGACCGGATCTACAAGAAGTGGCGTGCGCTGGAGCCCGGTGTGGACCGGTGGGTGCACATCCGGCGTGCCCTGGAGTCCGTCCACGGCGCGGACAAGAATCCGTACGCCGCCTCGATCGCGCGGTTCCGGTTGCTGGTCGCCGCGCTGAAGGAGGGCGGCGTACGGGAGCTGCGGCGCGCGCCGGCCATGCCCATCCGGATCGCGGTAGGCGACTCGCTGCTGCACGGGCGGGAGGCGGGCCAGGAGGCCGACCGGACGCTCGACGACGCGGCCCGCGAGGAGGTCTTCACGTACCGGACGGAGGACGTCAAAGAGTACGTGCGGGAAGTGGACCTGCTGGGGCGGGGGTCGTACCACGTGGTGGTGGCGAATCCGCCGTACATCACGGTGAAGGACAAGCAGGAGAATCAGAACTACCGGGATGTGTACTGGGCCTGTTCTGGTAAATACGCGCTGTCGGTGCCGTTCGCGCAGAGGATTTTCGAGCTCGCACTGCGAGCGGGTGGAAGCCACCAGGACGGTGGCTTTACCGGGCAGATCACGGCGAACTCGTTCATGAAGAGGGAGTTCGGGAAGGTTTTGATCGAGTCGTTCTTCCATGGGGGTACCTACAAGGATCCGAAGAGTAAGCGGAAGCGTGACTTCGGTGGCGTGGATCTGACGCATGTGATTGATACGTCCGGGGCTTATATTCCGGGGCACGGTACGCCGACGGTTATTTTGGTCGGGCGTAACCAGGTAGCCCGACAGGCTAAGCCCATTCGGGCTGTACTGGGAGTACGGGGCGAAGCCAGCATCCCTGAAGAGGACACGCTGGGGCCGGTGTGGATCGCGATCACTGAGCAGGTGGGGAAGCCTGGTAGCGAGTCGGAATGGGTTAGTGTTGTTGACCGCCCGCGCGAGAGCTTCGCGAAGTATCCGTGGAGCCTTTCGGGGGGCGGTGCATCGGATACCTTCCAACGTCTTGAGCGCGGGAAGCGTCGCCTCGGGAGTACGTTGGACCGGCCGATTGGATTTGCCAGTTTTCCCGGCCAAGATGAGGCGTTCTTTCTCTCGGAAGCGTGGTTCCGGGGCCGCCCTGATTCGGCCAGCCTCAAGAAAATGCTTATTACGGGCGATGTCGTCCGGGACTGGGGCGAGAAATGCGATACTCCCGCGCTTGTTCCATACGGACGTGACCTGCACCCCATTCCGCTTGACATTCGAACTGAATGGGGGAGGCATCTTTGGGCTCTTCGCCAACCTCTTGGGGCCACTACAGGATTTGGTGGTGTTACTCGGATTGAAGCGGGTGAGCCCTGGTGGACTTGGTATCGATGGGTGTTGGAAAGGTATAAGTCTCCTCTGTCGATCACCTTTGCTTTCGTTGCCACGCATAACCATTTCGTGTTGGATCGCGGCGGAAAGGTTTTCAAGCAGTCCGCGCCGGTGATCAAGCTGCCGGAGGGGGCGAGTGAGGAGCGACATCTGGAGTTGATGGGGGTGCTCAACTCTTCGGCTGCTTGCTTCTGGCTGAAGCAGGTCAGTCAGGCCAAGGGTGGTGCCGATAACTCCAGTGGTGGTGGCAATCGGTGGGCGCCAGAAGCGTGGATCTCGCATTACGAATTCACCGGCACAAAACTGCAGGAGTTCCCTCTTCCTGGGATTCTTCCTCTTGATTTGTCCCGTGAGCTCGACGGACTTGCTCATAAGTTGGCCGAGTATGAGCCGTCTTCCATTGTCACTTCTGTCACCCCCACTCGTGTCATCCTGGATGAAGCCAGCAAGGCTCAGGACCGTATTCGTTCGCGGATGATCCTTCTCCAGGAGGAACTGGACTGGACTGTCTACGGGGCCTACGGATTGCTCACAGCCAAGGAAGTCGCGGCCACCACCCTGCCTGGTGGCCCCGCCGAGTTGACCGATGATGAAGCTCCTCAAGTCCGCCTCGGGCAGCGGGCTTTTGAGATGGCGCTGAAGCGGAAGGTCGATGCTGGCGAGATCGACACCGCTTGGTTCGACCGACACAGGTCCGAGGAGCACGCTGTCGCTGACATCCCTGCGGGGTGGCCCGAGGCTTATGAGAAGGTCGTGCGGGCCAGGCTCGACCTCATCGCCTCTCACAAGGATATCCGGCTGCTCGAACGCCCCGAGTACAAGCGGCGTTGGTCCATCGAGGACTGGGACAAGCGGGAAGCCGCTGCCCTGCGGGGCTGGTTGCTGGACGCGGCCGAGCGTGAGGAACTGTGGTTTGAGGAGCGGGGGGACTACACCTCGCCCCGTACCCTCACCGTCTACCAGCTTGCCGACGCCCTGCGGCATGACGACGAGGTGCAGTCCGTCGCCGCTCTCTACGCGGCCGACCACCTCAAGAAGCCCGAAGCGTCACTCGCGACCGTGCTCCAAGCCATCATCGAGAACGAGCACGTGCCCTACCTCGCCGCGCTCCGCTACAAGGAGTCCGGCCTGCGCAAGCGCGCCCAGTGGGAACACGTCTGGGAGCAGCAGCGCCAGGAGGACCGCGACGGCGTGCGCCTGGACATCAAGGTCCCGCCGAAGTACAGCGGCGCCGACTTCCTCCGGCACTCCTACTGGTCGAACCGCGGCAAGCTCGACGTGCCGAAAGAGCGGTTCATCTCCTACCCCGGTGCCTCCATCGACGGTGACCCCTCACTGTTGCTCGGCTGGGCCGGCTGGAACCACAAGGATCAGGCCGAGGCCCTCGTCAACCTCATCAACGACCGCACTGAGGAAGGCTGGCAGCCTGAGGATCCGCGGTTCGTGCCGTTGCTGGCCGGGCTGATGGAGGTCATGCCCTGGGTTCACCAGTGGTACGACGAGTACGACGAGGAGTGGGGAGACAGCCCCGCCCGCGAGTTCCAGACGGCACTGAACAAGGGCCGCACCGTCCGTGGGTTGTCGGAGGCCGACCTTCGCGACTGGCGTTCGGAGAAGCGACGGGGCGGGCGGGCGAAGGCCGCCGAGTAGCAGCGATATGGCAGTGGGACGGGGCCGTCAGTCTGCGGTCCCGTCTGCCTTCTCCGGAGCATCGGTCAGTGGCTGCTCCGCGATGAAGGATCCTTTGCCCCGTACGGTCACGATGAGTTCCCCGCTCACGGAGTTCTTGCGCTGCTCGCCGTGCGGTGAGCCGTGCGACCCCGTACTCATCGGCGAGGTGATTCTCCGACGGGATCGGCCTGTCTGGTGCCAGCTCACCTGACTCGATCTTCTTGGCAATGCCTTCCCTCCGCTGCTCCCCCTGCTGCCTACACCTCCCCCTCGACGGCACCGACTCCCAGCTCGTCCGCCCCTACCTAACCTCCCACGACGAGGAACGTGCACGTCAGCGGTGCCGCCGACGGGTCACCCTCTCCTCGCCACCGACTTCGGGATCGACCTCGACCAGCACACCCTCGGCGCGGGGAAGGTGGCCGCGTGATGGAGTCGTACCCCTTGCTCAGGCTCCTGCCCTGGTCCTTGCCGGATGGACCCCCTGCTTCCTCGCCAACGGCAGGGGGACGGATACGTCTCGCGGCTGGCCGACAAGATGGAGGCCCAGCAGCTCGCCGACGGCCTGGACGTGCTTGAACGCGCCCGGCGGGTGCTGGAGGACCCGCCGGCCCCGCACGTCGACGTGTGGTACGGCGCCATCCGCCTCACCGAGTGCCTCGCCGATGCCCTGCGTACCGCGAAGTACCGCGGCCGACGCCTGCCCCCTCAGCCCGACGGCGAAGGCGACGACCACCACGACACCGCGCCCGGCGACGACCCCGAGACACCGTCCCGGCCCGTCCGCTCCGAGGCCGCCCCCGCCCCGGCAGTCCCTCTGACCGGCACTCCCACCACCCCGCTCCCGCACACCACCCACCCCCGTCCCGCCGAGCTGGCAGGATGTAGGGGTGTGTGCGGGGTGCGGGGGACCGCTGGGCCCCGCCGGACAAAGCCCGGCCGGGTGGCGGCCGGGGGAGACGTTTTGGGAAGCAGGGGCGGTTGATGGCCAGGGGCGGAAACGTCGTACTGAAGGACGTCCTCGACATCAGGGAAGACGCCCAGGCGGGCGATTTCAAGGTCGAGCTCTCCCAGGGATTCGGCGGTTCCTCGGCCGGTTCGGTGGCGGATTACGTCGTCACTGAACAGTTGGCCAAGGAGTTCGACAAGGCGCTGCGGATGGTGCGCGGCGCTGTGCGGAGGAACACCTCGTACGCCGCCTACCTGCATGGATCGTTCGGTTCCGGTAAGAGCCACTTCCTGACCGTGCTGCACGCCGTGCTCAACGGCGACCCGTCCGCCCGTACCAAGCCCCGGCTGCGCGAGGTGGTCGCGGAGCACGGCGACTGGCTGTCGGGCCGGAAGTTCCTCATGGTGCCGTACCACCTGATCGGCGCCGTCAACCTGGAGTCGGCCCTGCTGGGCGGCTACGTCAAGACCGTAAGGTCTCTCCACCCCGAGGTGCCCGTGCCCACGGTGTACCGGTCTGACGCGTTGCTGGAGGACGCCCGCACCCTGCGGGACTCGCTCGGCGACGAAGCGTTCGTGCGGCTGCTGCCCAGTGCGGGCGCCGCCGCTCCCGTCGCCATGGACGGCCTCGCCCCCATCGGTGCCGTCGCCCTCACACCATGGACAGGCGCCGAGCTGGACGCAGCCTTCGCCGCACCGGCCGGTGACCCGGGCCGCAAGCGCCTGGTGTCGGCCTTGATCAACGGGCCCATGAAGTCGTACGCGGCCAGCGCGGCCGGCGGCGCCGACATGTTCGTCTCGCTCGACGACGGCCTCAGCGAGATCAGCAAGCACGCCCGCTCACTCGGCTACGACGGCGTGGTGCTGTTCCTGGACGAGCTGATCCTGTGGCTCCAGGCCCGTATGCGGGAGCGGACCTGGGTCAACGAGGAGATCCAGAAGCTCGTCAAACTGATCGAGTCGGACAACCCGGACCGGCCCGTGCCGATCGTTTCCTTCATCTCCCGTCAGCGGGACCTGTCCCAGCTCGTCGGCAAGGACATCCTCGGCTCCGACGTGCAGAACATGGAGAGCGCGCTCGAATACCTCAGGAAGCGCTTCACCGTGATTGACCTGGAGGACCGCAACCTGCCGGAGATCATCAAGGAGCGGGTGCTCAAGCCCCGGCCGGGCCAGGAAGAGGTTATGCAGGCCGCCTTCCGCGGCATCGACAAGTCCAACCAGCAGGTCAAGGACGTCCTGCTGGACGAGGAGGGCACCACTCGCGCCAACTGGGAGGACTTCCGGGCCGTCTACCCGCTGTCGCCCGCGCTGCTGAACGTGCTCGTCGCGCTGTCCGGCGCGCTCCAGCGCGAGCGCAGCGGTCTGCAGCTCGTCCAGCAGCTACTGGAGAAGAACGCCGACGCCCCCCTCGGCCGGCTCATCCCGCTCGGCGACCTGTGGGACGTCCTCGACGACGAGACCGGAGCCGCCTTCACCGACCGGCTCGCGCACGAGGTCGGCGTGGCGCGGAAGTTTCACGGCAAGGCCCGGGAGTACCTGCTTGGCAAGTATGGCAGCGCCGACCATCCCGAGTTCCTCGCCGACGACCGCTTCGTCAAGACGCTGCTGCTCGCCGCCCTCGCGCCTGAGGTGCCCGCTCTGCGCCGGCTCACCGGCGCCCGACTCGCGGCCCTCAACCACGGCTCTGTGCACTCGCGGACCGTGCCCGTGGGCGACAAGGTCGCCGAGCGGATGGCCTCGCTGCAGGGCAAGTTCATCACCGAGATCCGCAGTGAGGGGGAGAACGACCCCGTCTTCTCGCTGCACCTGTCCGACCTGGACGTCGAACCCATCCTTGACGCCGTCGCTGGCGAGGATCGGGACGGTGTGCGCCGGGTGTGGGTGCGCGACCGGCTGTGGGAGCTCCTCGGCGTCCGGCAGGGCGAGATCTTCGACCACAAGGACATCGTCTGGCGCGGCACCAAGCGCACGGTCGAGTTCGTCTTTGGCAACGTCTGTGACTCCCGCAGGATGCCCGACGAGCAGTTCGGCCCCGGCACCAGGGGCCACGTCCGCATCGTCGTCGACTACCCGTGGGACGAGGACGACAGTCGCCGCCCGTCCTACGACTATCAGCGGGTCATGGAGCTGAAGGACAACAGCGTCGAGGAGCCCACCCTGGTGTGGCTGCCGGACTTCTTCTCCGAGCAGCGCAAGGCCCAGCTAGGCCGGCTGATGCGCATCTCCTTCCTGCTGGAGCGCAACCGGCTCGACGAGCACACCCGTACCCTCGCCCCGGACGACCGCGTCAAGGTCCGGCGCCAGCTGGAGATGGGCCGCGACAACCTCACTGGCACGCTGGTGCAGTCGCTCGGCGAGGTCTACGGCATCTCAGCGCCCAGGGAGGGCACCAAGGGCGCCGAGGTCGTCGACGGCCGGCACGTGCTGTCGCTGTGGCCGAAGTTCCCGCGACCGGAGCCCGAGGGCGGCAAGACGTTCGCCGACAACGTGCTCCACCTCGCGGACGGCCTGTTCGGCGCGCTCCACGACAAGCACCCCGACTTCGGCCCCGATGCCCGAGGGCAGCGCAAGGCCGTCACCGCGGGAGAGCTGCGCACCACCCTGGAATGGATCACGAGGGCCATGGACGAGGAGGGCCGCGTCGAGATCCACAACAACAGCGAACTGGCCACCGTCAAGCGCATCGTGGAGCCGCTGGAACTCGGCACCGTTCACGACGGCCCACTCGTGCTGCGTGCGGAGTGGCGCACCCGCATTAACCAAGTGGCCGCCAAGCACGGGGAACGCGAGCTGCTGAAGGCCGAGGACATCCGCCGCTGGATCGCTGACGACCTCGGCCACACCGGCCTCGACCGGGGTGTGGAGAATCTGCTCATCGCCGTGTACGCGCTGCTTGACGACCGGGCCTGGGTGTACCACTCCGGCCCGGAGACCGCCGCGCCGGACCTGATGTCCATCGGACCCGGCTGGGCTCTGCGTGCCCAGCCGCTGCCCTCCAAGGAGGCGTACGAGACTGCCCGGGACCAGGCCGCCCGCCTGTTCGGCGTCCCCTCCAAACCCAACCCGTACGCCCGCCACGTCAACCAGCTCGCCGAGGACGTCCGCTCCAAGGCCGGGAAATTCGAGGAGGATGTGGTAGCCGTACGCGCCACGCTGGAGCGGCACGCGGCCCTGCTCAGACTCGACGGAGCCGACCCCGCCCCGCGCGCGGTCGTGCTGCGCGAAGCCGTCGGACTGCTCGCCCGGCTCGGCCGGCACACGACTGACGCGACCGCCCTGGTCGAGGAGCTGGCCGCGGTCTCCTACGGGACCCCCGCCCGCGATCTGGCGCACGCCATGGAGAGTGCCGCCGGCGTCCTGGCCGCCCTGGACGCCACCGACTGGCGGCTGCTGACCAGCGTCCGAGACCTCGCCAGCCGGGACGACAGCGTCGGCGACCGGGCCGGACGGCTCCTCGACCAGATCACCGAGGCCGCCCGCGCTCCGGAGTACGAGCGGCCCCTGGTGCCGGTGCTTGGCGGCGTCCGTGACACGGCGATGGCGATCGTGGACGCGGCCCTCAGGGTGGAGCGGACCGCGCCGCTGCCGCCGGTCGCCCCCACTCCGCCCGCGCCCGGTCCGGAGCAGGTGCCGCTGACCGAGCACGGAAACCCGCCCGTGCCCTCGCAGCCGGTCCTGCCGCGTCCCGCCGACGGAGAGCTCGCCGTGCCGCCCGCGGGAGCCGAGGCCGGTACGGCCGTCCCTGGGGGTGCGGCCGGAGCGACCACCTCCGGCCGGGGGGGTCGCCGGGTCATCGGCGCCGGGACCACCGGTCTGGAGAGCCTGCTGACCGAACTGGCCGCCGTACGGAGCGAGATCGAGCAGTTCCGCGCCGGGCACCCGGACACCGAGGTGGAGATCATCTGGCGGACGGCCGACGGCACCGGCCGGGAGACCGGCGGCACGGACACCGGAGGTACGCGTTGACGCCTTCGCGTCCCGTCGTCGGGCGGCGCGCCATCGAGGTGTTGCTGCAGGCCGAACTCCCGAACGCCGCAGGACAGCGGCTCGTCCTGGTCGACGCCGCCTATGAAGGCCGTGGCCAGGAGAGCGAGTTCAGCCTGCGCGTCGACGGCCGGACCTGCCGGATCCGCATCAGCGACCAGGACTCCGTGCTCGGCATCGTGGATGCTTGGCGGCGCCATCGCGCCGAAACCGACCCGGACGGCACCGGCGTGCTGGTCGTCACCGGAAACGTCCCCGCCGACCAACTCGGCTGGGACCTGCGCGCCCACGCCGTGCGCCGCCATCCTCTCGCCGTCGACCGCGCTGACATCGTCAAGCAGCTCTTCGGTGCCACTGACCTTGACAGCCGCATGGCCGGGGAACGCTGGCTCCTCGACGCCCTCCTGGAGGCCGAACCAGTCGACGGCTGGCCCCGCGCCGGCACCGTCCTCACCCGCGACCGCGCGGTACGGGCCCTCATCGCCGCACGGCTCGGCCTCGGCGACACCACCGCCGACACCCTCGACCTCGACCCCGACACCCTGTTCACCTGGACCCGCGCCCCGGCCGGACCGGAACGCTTCGCCGCCCTGCCCTCCGCAGAACGCGAGGGGATCGGCGAATGGCTCGCCCAGACCGTCGGGTTCGCCGCACCCACCCTGCTGGCTCTCGCCGCTGACGGCCGCGGCACGGACGCCCTGCCGCTCGGGGCGCTTGCGTCGGCGGCGCTGTCCTCCCCATCGGCGGAAGCCGCCGGATTCGCCCTCGGCTCCCTCTTCGGCCCCGCCCTGCCCTCATTCGACGCGCTGCGGCCCTTCGCCATCGCCGCGACCGGCGTCCTCAGCCGCTGGATCGCCCAGGCCGAGGGCAGCGGGCCCCAGCGCACCGAGGCCCGCGACAGGGTCCTCGACGTCCTCCACCGAGCCGACCGGCTCGCCGCCGAGGCCCGACTGAGCCCGCTGCTCGGAGCAGACCGGCTGCTCCCCTCCGGCTTTCAGGCCCGGCTGCGCCGGCTGGCCAGCCTCCTCGACGGACCGGCCGCGCCCGCCGAAGCCGCCCTGCACGACCTGACGGAACACCACCTCAGCGGCCTCTACCCCGAACGTACCGAGACGGCCCGCACCGCCGTCCGGCTGGTGCGCTGGACGCAGTCCCCCCTGCCACCGGTCGAGTCGGTGGCCCAGGGCGTTCGCTCCCACCTGGCCTCCTCCGGCTGGGTCGACCTCGCCGTGGGCGTCCTCGCCGAAGGGGAGACGTCACGGGACCCCGCCGTCGCGGACGCCTACCAGCGGCTCATAGAGGCCGTGCGCGCCCGCCGCACGCGGC
This sequence comes from Streptomyces sp. NPDC005820, assembly GCF_040630255.1. Taxonomy (NCBI): domain Bacteria; kingdom Bacillati; phylum Actinomycetota; class Actinomycetes; order Kitasatosporales; family Streptomycetaceae; genus Streptomyces; species Streptomyces sp. NPDC005820. The sequence goes on along the minus strand of NZ_JBEXXE010000005.1, from coordinate 116,032 downwards.
TCGACGAGGCGTTCGCCCGACGGCTCGCCCTGTGGGCTGAGGCCGCCTCCCAGCAGGCGCCCGGTGGCGCCCTACTGATCGAGGACGTCCTCGCGGAGGCCGCCGCACCCCTCGCCCGTGACGGCGGCAGGCCGCTCATCCTGGTCCTGGACGGTATGAGCGCCGACGTCGCCGTCCAGCTCGCCGCTGAACTCGACCGACGGGTGTGGACCGAGGTCGTCCCCAAACCACGGCCGGGCACCGAGGCCGCCCGGCAGGCGGCGGTGTCGATGCTGCCGTCCGTCACCCGCACCAGCCGCGTCTCCTTGTTGTGCGGACAGCCCGCCGATGGCGGGCAGGACAAGGAACGCGCGGGCTTCACCACGTTCTGGAAGAAGCGCCACCGGGGCGCCCACCTCTTCCACAAGGGAGGCTACGAAGGACCACCTGGCCACCGACTGGCTCCGGAGCTCCTCCAGGTCCTGGCCGGCGAGGACATCGTCGCGGTCGTGCTCAACACTATTGACGACGCGCTGGCCGACGGCCGGGAAGGCGCCCGCGGCCGGTGGTCGCTCGGCGACATCGCCAAACTACCCGACCTGCTGAACGCCGCTCGCGACTACGGCCGGCCCGTCGTCCTCGTCTCCGATCACGGCCATGTACTCGACCGCACACCGCGCGGGCAGCAGACGCCCGCCGCTGACGGTGTCCAGGGCGCCCGATGGCGCACCGGAACTCCCGGTGACGGTGAGATCGCGGTGGCCGGGCCGAGGGTGCGGACCGACGGCGGGCGAGCCGTCCTGCTGTGGCGCGAGGACCTGCGCTACACCCCGCGGCAGGCCGGCTACCACGGCGGGGCCTCCCTCGCCGAGATCACCGTGCCCGTCATCACCCTCGTACCCTCCGCCGACCGGATCCCCGCCGGATGGACCCTGCTTCCCACCGAACGCATCGCGCCCGGCTGGTGGCACGGGGACGATGAAGGGACGCCCGCCGCCTCCGGATCCGAGGCTGCTCCCGCCGCCGACCGGACACCCCGGCCGCTGCCGGAACCGCGGACCGCGGACCGTGCCACGGCGCCGGACCCGGCCGGACTCGGTGAACGGACCGTGCAGTCGGCCCCGTACAAGGCGCAGCGCGAGTTCGTCCGGCTCGCCCCGGCCGACAAGGCGGTCGCCGCTGTCCTCGACGCCCTGCTCGCCGCGGGCGGAAAACTGTCGCCCGGTGCGGTGGCCGCAGCGGCCCAGACGGCTACCGGCAAGTCGCAGCGCAATCCCGAGCGGTTCGCCACCGTGCTGGAACGCCTGCTCAACATCGATGGCTATCCCGTACTCCAGCTCGTCGAGTCGGGGCGCACCGTCCAGCTCGACAAGGCGCTGCTCATCCAGCAGTTCCTCGGAGACACTGCATGACCGCACCCGGACCAGATATCAGCCTCGCCCGCCGACGGGACGTCATCGACGCCCTAAGACGCGGCACCGTACCCCAGGCCGGACTTGGCCTGTTCGCCGTCGGACTCGAACGCTTCGAAGCCGCCCTCGATGACCACCTCGTCACCGTGGCCCGTGGCGGCGCGGCCTTCCATGCGCTGCGTGGCGAGTACGGATCCGGCAAGACGTTCTTCGCGCGCTGGCTCGCCGAACGGGCCAAGCGGCAAGGGCTTGCTGTGAGCGAGGTGCAGATCTCCGAGACCGAAACCCCGCTGCACCGCCTGGAGACCGTCTACCGCAGACTCGTCGAACGCCTCACCACCGCCACCCACCCGCCCTCCGCGCTCCGGGCCGTCGTTGACTCCTGGTTCTACGCCCTGGAGGAGGAGGTCCTCGACGGCGGCGACATCGCCGACGACAACGAGGACGCACTCGCGAAGGCCGTCGACGAGCTGCTGGAGCGCCGCCTCGCAGACGTCGCCCGCACCACCCCCGCCTTCTCTGCGGCCCTGCGGGGCTACCGGAGGGCCGTGGCGGCAGGGGACGGCGCACACGCCGAGGCGATGATCTCCTGGCTCGGAGGCCAGCGGTCCGTGGCCGCGTCGGCGAAACGCGCCGCGGGCGTGCGCGGCGACCTCGACCACTTCGGTGCACTCGGCTTCCTGCAGGGAATGCTCACCGTCCTGCGGGACTGCGGACACCCCGGACTGCTCCTTGTCCTCGACGAGGTGGAAACCCTCCAGCGGGTCCGCAGCGACGTACGGGAGAAGTCCCTCAACGCGCTCCGCCAGCTCCTCGACGAGATCGACGCCGGCCGCTTCCCCGGACTCTTCCTCGTCATCACCGGTACCCCGGCCTTCTACGACGGGCAGCAGGGCGTCCAGCGCCTGGCCCCGCTCGCCCAGCGCCTGGCCACCGACTTCACCACCGACCCGCGGTTCGACTCTCCGCGGGCCGTGCAACTGCGGCTGCCCGGATTCGACCTCGCGTCACTCGGCGAGCTCGGTCGCAAGGTGCGGGACTTGTACGCGGGGGTTGCTCGCCACCCCGAGCGTCTCACCCATCGCATCGATGACGCCTACCTCGACGAGTTGGCTCGCGCGGTCACTGGATCCCTCGGCGGCAAGATCGGCATCGCGCCTCGCCTGTACTTGCGCAAGCTCGTCGCCGATGTCCTGGACAGGGTCGACGAGTTCGCGGACTTCGACCCCCGTAACCACTATGCCCTTACGGTGAACAGCGCCGAGCTCAACGAGACCGAGCGGAGCGCTGCCATCGGAGCGGGAGACGTCGAACTGGATCTGGACCCGTCATGACCGGATTCGAACCGGTGATGAAGGAACCGGCCGACGCCTTCGACCTCCTGGATCCCGTCCTCGGCCATCACATTGTGAACTCCCTCGGCTGGCGCTCCCTGCGCCCGCTGCAAGAGGTGGCGATCGAACCGCTCCTGGGCGGCGAGGACGCCCTGCTGCTCGCGCCTACGGCCGGCGGAAAGACGGAGGCGGCGGCGTTCCCCCTACTCACCCGCATGGGCCGGCATGGCTGGAAGGGCACCAGCGTGCTGTACGTGTGTCCGCTCAAGGCCCTGCTCAACAACCTGCACCCCAGGCTGCGCACCTACACGGAATGGCTGGGCCGCACCGCCGAGCTGTGGCATGGCGACGTCACGACGAGCCGTCGGCGGCGCATCCTCGTTCAGCGCCCGGACGTACTCCTCACCACTCCAGAGTCTCTGGAATCCATGCTGGTGAGCACACACGTCGACCACCGCGCCTTCTTCTCGGGGTTGCACGCGGTCGTGGTCGACGAGGTGCACGCCTTCGCGGGGGACGACCGAGGCTGGCATCTGCTGGCCGTGCTTGAGCGCCTGAGTCGGGTCGCAGGACGGCCGCTCCAGCGAGTCGGCCTGTCAGCCACCATCGGCAACCCCGACGAGTTGTTGACCTGGCTCCAGGGCGGAGGTCAGGGACGGCGACCAGCCAGGGTGGTGGCCCCCGACCTCGCCGCGCGGACCGGACCCGGCCCGGCCGCCGAGGCGGCAGCACCCGCGACGCCACCGCCCGGGGACATCGAACTCGACTACGTCGGTTCCGTCGCGAATGCCGCGACGGTTATTGCGGCCCTGCACCGGGGCGAGAAACGCCTGGTCTTCTGCGAAAGCCGTCGTACGGTTGAGGAACTGGGCGAGAAACTGCGCCTGATGGGCGTCACGACCTTCCTCTCGCACGCCTCTCTTTCGGTCGACGAGCGGCGCCGCGCCGAAGCGGCCTTCGCCGAAGGTCGGGACTGCGTGATCGTCTCTACCAGCACTCTGGAACTCGGCATCGACGTGGGAGACCTCGACCGGGTCATCCAGCTCGACGCGCCCTCCACCGTGGCCTCCTTCCTGCAACGCCTTGGCCGTACGGGCCGACGTACCGGTACCTTCCGCAACTGTCTTTTCCTGGCGCTGAGTAGCGAAGGACTGCTCTCGGCAGCGGCGTTGCTGCTCCAGTGGTCCCGGGGGTGGGTGGAACCCGTGGTCGCACCGCCCGAGCCCCGTCACCTGGTGGCTCAGCAACTGCTGGCGCTGTGCCTTCAGGAACACCGGGTCGGCGAAAACCTGTGGCAGGAGTGGTGGAGCGGCGTCGGACCCTTCGGTCCCGGTGCGGCACCCGTGGTGAGCCACCTGGTGGAACAGGGGTACCTGGATCAGGACGGGGAGCTGCTTTTCATCGGGCCTGCGGCGGAACGCCGTTACGGGTACCGCCACTTCATGAACCTGACGGCGGTTTTCACGGCGCCACCGGAGTTCACAGTTTTCAACGGCCGTACCGAAATCGGCCGAACCGACCCTGACCTTCTCACCGAGCGCATTGAAGGCCCGCGCAAGCTGCTGCTCGCGGGACGCAGCTGGTTGGTGACGTACATCGACTGGAGCCGTAAGCGCTGCTTCGTGGAGCCGGCCGACGAAGGAGGGCGCGCTCGATGGAGCGGCTTCGGCGCGGAGTGCATCCGTTCCTTCGCTCTCGCCCGTGCCGCCCGTGACGTCCTCCTCGGTGACGACCCACCGGTCAGCCTGACCAAGCGAGCCACGGTCAAACTCTCTGAGGCGCGCGACGCGCACCTCCACACCGTTCACCCGGGTGGGACAGTGGTCACCCGGACCGCCGACGGAGACATCCGCTGGTGGACGTGGGCGGGCCATCGGGCAAACGCAATGCTGGCCGCCTCGTTGTCTTCCGTGGTGACGCCGCACCGACACGTCAACGACCAGTGGATTCGGCTCCGTGACGAAGTCACCGCAGAAAATTGGAAGACCGCCTCATCGGACGCCCGTACAGGGCTGTGCCTGCCGGAAGTCGATGGACATGCGGTCCGCGGCCTCAAGTTCGGCGAAGCCCTCCCACCGCGACTCGCCGAAGCCACCCTTGCTGCGCGTGGTGCGGACGAGGAGGGAGCCAGTAGGGTGCTCGCCGAGCCCGTGCGCTTCGTCACGCTTGGCGGGACATAACGTCGACCTTCCACAAGCTGGCTCCCCGACTCTGGCTCGATAGTGCGGAGGCATGGGGGAAGGGGCCGAGATATCGGCATCCCCTCATCTGGTTCCATCTCGCCATCGCCAACGGCGAGCCCCGCCCCAACCTCCAGTGCGTCTTGGATGCTATTCAAGAGCTGTCTAAATTCCTCGACGAGAGCCTTGCCGGCGGGGCGTCACTCCACGCGCGCTGGGCGGCCGAGCGCTATAGAAGCGTACGACGGCGGGTCCGCGATAACGGCTCCGGGGCCTGAGCTTGGGAAGCATGGGCTTCTTGAGGGTGGTTGCTGCGCCGACCTGCGGCGGAGTGGCGTCGGCGTCCTGGTGACTTGCGGCATGTTCCTGCTGTTCCCCGTGATTCCCTGGAGGACCTGGCACGCGAATGGCACGGTCCCTTCGCCTCGTACGCCCCTTGGCAGAGATGGGCCTCGTGAGTACCTGAGTCTCAGCCGGCGATAGTCAGCCGCGACAGCGGGTGCGCCGACCGATCACGCACGCGTGTGCCTCGCCAACCTCCACCGGCCTCAGCCACGCTGCCATGTCGTCGACCAGAGCAAGTTGCGCCGGTGGAAGCGCGGCGGTGAGACCTTGGACGATGACCTCTTCGTCCCGAAGCAACTTGGGCGGGTGCTCAGACTCGGAGCTGTGTGCTTCTGGACTGCTGCGATGGTCCGCAGCCGTTCGTGCTCGTCCGCCGTTGTTCGCTGGCGTTGTCACGCAGTTAGACACTCACCCCGTATCACTGACCCATCTTCTTGCGGCGCTTGGGCGCCCTCTTGTGCGGCTCGGCTCGGCCACGTATCCCCCTCGCTTTGACGGAGGTAACAGCGCGCTGTGCCCTTTATCGTCTTGTCCCGCAGCGACGTCCGGTGGTTGGCGGAGGAGCTAGATCGCCATTTTCCGCTGAATCGCCCGTGATGAGGGCACAGACCTGGCAGCCTATGAACGGCAACGAAAGGACCTGAGATGCCTATCCTCTTCTTCGCCGCTGCTGGTGCCCTCGTGGCAGGTGGAACCGGCGGAGGTTGGTACTTGTGGAAGCGCGGTCAGCAGGAAGCGGCCAAGCGGTTGCAGCATGAGGACGCCGAGGCCGCCAAGCAGGCGCTTAGGGATGCCATCGACCTTGCTGACCTGCGTAGCGAGGCGAAAGCGGCAGGCTTGGACGCAGATGAGGTCGTTGCCGGATACGAGAAGTTGCGAGACTCACAGCTGTCGACTGAGGACGTACTCGATAAGCTCGGTCGCGCTGTCATCACCGGCTGAACAACTCGTGTCGCAGTCCAAGCGCGAGTCGACTACATCCTTTCCGTGTTGGACTAGAGCTGCACGTCGGTCGCTGTAAAAGCCTTGAGCCCGCCGCCGCGTCCGGCGGAGTCCCGATGAGCCTGCTGCCGCACACGGCCTAGAGGGACTCCTCGTGACGCAAGTCCCTGCGGGTTCAATCTCGCACCTTCCGGCAGGCAGAGCGGCCCAGACCAGTACGTCTGGTGGGGCCGCTCTGCCTGGGCTCCTCCCGCGCCTCGCTCTGATGCGGCGGTGCACTGATGCCGGACACCTTCACGAGCCAGCTGCATGAGCCTCAGCCGAAGACAATCAGCCACAACGGCGGGCATGTCGGCCTACGAGGCGCGCGTGTGCCCGCTGCACCCCCACCGGCCTTAGCCACGCTGCCCGCTTGTTTATCACCGAAGCCGCGCTGACCGGTCTGTGAACGTGACTGCTGAACTATCGAACCATCAACTTGAGTGGCTGCGGAGCCTTAGCTGGTGCTGGCCTGTGCGAAACGATGACGCGAGGCACAGCCGGGCGGGGCAGTATCGAGCCCAAGCCGCGGTCACTCCGCTAGCCACTCTCGCGCGAAGTTGTTAGAACTGTGCGTCGAACGCTGTCTCAAGTCCCTAAAATACACCCTATGGACCGCCCAAGTAATACGCGGCAGGGAGCCGCCTGGCTTGATAATTTCCTGCCCGAAGAAAAGCCTCTTGCCGAACTCATGCTCAATAGTCTGCAAGTCTGCTTCGACAGCACATTGCGGGCGGGACTCGCTCGCTTGTTGCGCGATGTTGCAGGAAATCTGCCGAATCCGATTGCTGCTGTTCCAGTGCGGGAGCTGCGCGAATCGGATAGTAGTGGCCAAGCTGGGGAAGTAGACGCTCCGGATGGAGGTGTGTTCCCCCCGCTGGATCAACCGTTCCTACCGCTTGCGGGCAGCGAAGGAATGGTAGGAAATGTGATTCGTGAATCTCTAGGTCTTCGTCCGGACGAAGGGCGTCTCAACTATCCCGAATCAATTAACCACATGAAACAAGTCCGCACGCGCAGTGTCCTGCTTGTTGAGGACTATTGCGGTACGGGAAGCCGGGTCCAAGGGTACGTTGCCCACTGGATGAAAAACAAGACAATCCGTAGCTGGCACTCTTATGGGTTCATTCGCTTTCATGTCGTAGCTTACGCCGTATCACCGCGAGCTTTGGTTGCCTTGAATTCGAACCCCAAGATTGCATCCGTTCAATATTCCGTCAAGGCGGCGGATTTCGCGTCGGCCAGGTGGGCGTCTGGAGAGGCAGGCGAGATACGCAGTCTTTGCCGGAAGTACGCCAAGATTAACAGTATGGCGCTCGGGTACGGAAATTCTGAATCTCTCTTCGTTATGCAGCATACCGTCCCGAACAATACGCCTGTCATTCTCTGGCAGAACGCGGCGAAGGGCGGGAGGCTGTGGACTCCCCTGTTTGCAGATCGACGGATGAGTCCGGAAATTCAGGAGGAATGGAGTGACTATGTTCTTGAAGAGAGGGTGGCTCAGGCGTCATTGGCTTTGCGTCATCGGGAAACGCCTGGGGACTTGATGCATGGGTCAAGTGGCGCTTCCAGACTTGTGGTCGAAATCTTGCAGGCAGCCGAAGAAGGAATTCGCGATGCGGAACGGCTAGCTCATCGGCTTGGTGTAGCTATAGCTCAGGCATCACACTTGAGAGCAATGTGTGTTCAAACGGGCCTCCTTGACATGATGGGGCGCCTCACTGATGTTGGTCGGCGCGAGCTGAAGAACGCACGACCGGAACCCGAGGAGCCGAAGAAGGCAAGTAGGTTGATTGGAAGTGACCTTCCCTACTATCCTCGCTCTTTGAGGGGGGTTGGTGACATCTAGCATCGGTCGATGCCGTCGGCGTCGACACCACCGGGCTAGACCCCGGGGCTTGTGCAGGCAGCGGGCTATCCGCGTGCCTGGACCAAACCTGCGCTTCGCATCCTGTCGTGGGTCGCGCTGCTCCAGCGGAGTCTCGGGCGCGACCCACGACACGACTCGCGTCGCGGAGGATCAAAGGTAGATGATCACTAACTCCCCTCACCTCTACAAGGCTGAGGGAATTAAGCTTGGTGTGGCGTCTGGTATTCTCGATGCTGCTATTTCAGGCGCAGGGAAAGTGGAGCGGAGGGGCCTTGCTTCCGTCCTCACTCTGAATCACTTGTCGTACTGCACCGGAGCGAGCTACCCGTATCTGCGGGGGATTATCACTCGCCAAAGAGATCCGTATTCGGATATTTCCATTGCCCGTCGTAATGGCCGGAAAATGCGTTCGGTTTCATCCCCCGAACCTACTTTGCTTCAAGTGCAACAGTGGATTTTGAAGCGTATCGTAGAAAAAGATCCCACGCATCCATCCAGCTATGCGTACTCGCCGGGAAAGTCGGTTAAACAGTGCGCAAGTCGCCACGTTGGCGCCAAATGGCTAGTCAAAATGGACATTCGGGACTTCTTTGAGTCAATCAATGAAGTGTCCGTATACAAGGTTTTTCGAGGTTTCGGCTACGCTCCATTGCCAGCCTTGGAGCTCGCGAGAGTATGTACTAGATATGCAGGGCATGCGCCGAGACCCGGAAGATTTTACGTAAAGGCAAAGAGGTATGCGCCAATTAGGGCGTACTCTAAGTCGCTTCTGGGCTTCCTTCCGCAAGGCGCACCTACCAGTGGGGCCCTCGCTAATCATGTGGCAATGCACCTGGACAGGGATCTGAGTGCGCTAGCGGAAGCGAACAACCTTATTTATACGCGCTATGCCGATGATGTGACATTCTCCTCTGGTGAAGCCTTCAAAAGGAGCGTCGCTGTCTCCATTTTGAATCAGGCGTCGGCAGTTGTTGAGCGGCGCGGGTTTGTTGTTCATCGTCAGAAAACGAGCATAGTCACCCCTGGGGCGCGCAAGGTTGTTCTCGGGCTTCTAGTTGATGGTGACAGGGTTCGGCTGACAAAAAAGATGCGGCAGAGAATCTCGCTGCATGTTCGAGGTGTGGAGGAATTTGGGTTTGTTGATCATGCAAGGCACATGAGATTTAGTTCCGTTGATGGCCTAGTCCTCCATGTATCGGGACTCATTGCGTACGCTGTAGATATTGAGCCCGGTTGGGCTGACAATTTTGCGGGCCGATGGAGAGCCGTGTTGGCGCGCAAGCTAGGTATCGATCCGCCCTCGTTTGGTCGGCGTGAGTGATCGCGGCACGGGCGCCGGCCGGGCTGGAGCGGGACGGAGGCAGGAGCGCAGGCCCGGCCGGGGGCCGGGCCGCGAGCGGGGAGCGGAGCGAGCCGCCTTGAACCCGTGAAGAAGGTTGTAACTCAGGCTCCTGGTGGGCCTGACGGGTCCTCGGTGGCTTGAGCTTCCTTGGTCATCGCGAGGCTTCGGGATTCCGCTGCTGCTCGCTGGAGGGCCTCGGCTACCTGTTCGGCATCGTCGGCGGAGAGCTCGATTTCTTGCGTCCAGAGGATCGACAACCTGATGTTGCCGGTCGCCAGATTCAGGGCCACGTCGGTTTCCGCCCCGGTGCCGGTGACGTCCCGTGCATCCAAGCTGAGATCGCTCCTGAAGACGCTCATCGTGGTTGCGTCTCGTCCTCGACGGCTGACAGCTCCCAGAGGGGCGCTGCGTATCGCTCCGGTCGGCTATGGATGAGCAGTGCCCTGAGGTCTTCGCGCTGGCTGCCGGGCATGCCCAAAGCCTCGGTGAGCCGGCGGAACGTCGTGTGGGTGACTCCGCGGCTTCGAGCCTCGTTCTCGAACTCGTCGAGCTGCGGCAGCACGGTCCCAGGATCGAGCTTCACCGTCGGCTGGTCCTTGAGCCAGGTGGCCTTGTTGCGCTCGTAGTCGATTTCCGAGTAGCCGCAGACCTCGCGGCTGTGGGCCTCGACCTCGTCCAGAGTGGTGGTCGAGAGGACGACGCGGGCCAGCTCGTTGCGGTTCAGCGCGTCGTCCAGGTCGACTTCGTGGACCGTTGGGCCCGCGTCCGTGAGTGGGATGGGGAGTCCTGTATCCCGGACTTCACAGATGCCGCGTACCCCTCGTGCTGCTGCGGCGAGCATCCCGGTTGCCTCGGACGGGTGCCACTCCAGGACTGCGCTGACCGGCTCAGTGTCCTCCGCGGTGAAGGTGTGGACGAGGGGACCAAACAGGCTGCGTACCTCGGCGGGCGGAAGTTCACCGTCCAGGCCGGGGCCTGCGACGAGGAGCCGCACGGGAGCGCTCACCTGGCAGCACGCGGCCAGAGTCAGAGCGTCGGCAAGCGGGCTCTTGAGCGTGGGCTCATCGCCTCGCGCGAGGATGTCACCCCCCACGTCCAGGAGGTCGATTGAGTCCGGCCTCAAGTGGCTTATCAGCTCTTCGAGTTGGCGCGTGACGCCTTCGACGCCGTGATGCGGATCGATCAGGGCGAAGGTGTGCGGGAGCTTTGCCGCAAGCCGGGGGAGTGTGGAGCCTGCTGGAGCGATCGGGCGGGCTTCGGCCGGCACCGACCAGACAGACGGGGTGAGTGGTTCGAGTCCCGTGAAGTCGGCGGGGCTGCGGGGGCCTGGGATCGGGTCGACCAACAGGCGGTCCCACGCGTAGGTGAGGATCACCGCCTGGTCGTCGGGGCCGTACAAGGCGGCGTCAAGCATTGCGGCGGCGACTGCGTCGCCCCCTCCTCCTGCTGCGACGATCAACCGCGTCATGTGCCCAACATTAAGGGTTCGGGGTCTGGCCACTCACCCTATAGTGGCTAGAGGCCATAGCCACTTGGACGAGGAGGGGACATGCCTCAGATCGAAGAGGCGCAACCGAAGTATCTCCAGATCGCGCACTACATCCGCGATCAGATCCTTCGGGGCGACCTCAGGCCGGGCGACGAGGTGCCCTCGGAGAGGCAGCTTGCGACGAACTGGAAGGTGTCTAGGCCTACGGCCGCGCGGTCGTTGGAGGCGCTGAGCAATCAGGGGCTCGTCGAGAAGAGGCAGGGCTCTGGCACGTATGTGCGCAGCCTCGAAGTGAACCGCCGGGCGCGAGAGTTGTACGGGCGAGCGCGGCAGACGGGGAAGATCTACACCCCTGGCGAGTACGCGGTCATCACCTCGGCCGGCTGGTTGGATGCTCCGGATCACGTCGCTGAGGCGCTGGGCCTGGTGAAGGATCGGCGGGCCGTGCACCGTCGGCGCGTGACGAACAACCAGGACGGGCCCATCACCCTGTCCACTTCGTGGTTCGCGCCGGATGTCGGGCAGCGGGCGCCCAAGCTCCTGGAACCGGAGCGGATCCAAGAGGGCACCCTGATGTACGTCGAGAACATGACGGGGCGGCAGGGGAGTTACGCCGAGGACCGGATGTGCGCCCGGCAGGCGACCGATGAGGAGTCGGCAGACCTGCAACTGGATTCCGGCTCAGCGGTCTTGATCGTGCACCACGTCGTCTTTGACCTCCAGGACCGGCCGTTGGAGTTCGCCGAAGCCACGTACCCGCCGCAGCGCTGGGCGTTCGAGCAGGGCTACCCCCTTACCTGAGCGCACCTGATGGAGCATCAGTTGGAAGATTCGCTTGCGCGGCGTGAGTGGCTAATGCCACTATCCATTAAGTGGCTAAGGCCACTTCCTGAAGGGGGCACGTTGTGACGGGTCAGCGGCCGGAGCAAGGCGCGCACTTAGCTTGCCGGGGATGCCGTGGGCGGGGCTGGAAACGGGTCAGCTCGCGCACGGCCCTGGTGCTGTCCACCGTCGACGACCGTGCCCGTGCCGCATCGAAACGGCGCTGCCTCGACTGTGACGGCAGCGGCAAGGAGTGAGCACGGATGGCCTTTACGATCGATCGCTATCCCTCTGAGGACTCGCCGCGACTCGGGGCGATGACTCTGTATCCCGTCGCCGAGTCCGTGCACCTGGCCAGGCGTTGGTTCCGGAAGTTCATCGCCCCGTACAACCCGGCCTGTTCGGTCGATGACTGCGTACTGATGATCTCGGAACTCGTGACCAATGCCATCGTCTACGGTCGGTCCGACGAGGTGTGGCGTGTCCGGGTGGAGTGGTTCCGGGATGGGGCCTCGCTCAAGGTCGAGGTGCACAACGCCGGCTTCCCGGCCAGGGTGAGGTTGCGGCAGCCTGACGCTGTCGACGCGCACGGGCGCGGACTGCTCCTCGTCGACTCCATTGCCGAGTCCTGGCACTCGGGGCCCAGTCGCTTCGGCGGGACGGTCGTCTCCTTCGTGATGGCCGATGCCTGGCCGATCTGAAGGGGGAGCCGGGTTCTTTTCTATATGCACTGTCGCTAGTCTGGTTGACCAGTTGACTTGGCCAATCCTGACGGGCGGCGTGCATGGCGTATGAAGTAGAGGCGCCGAAGTACGTACGCCTCGCGCAGACGATCCAGCAGCGCATCGAGGACGGCACGTACCCGCCGGGCACGAAGGTCCCCAGTGAAAATCAGCTGGTCCAGGCGTTCGGAATGTCCCGCCCTACCGTCGTGCGCGCCCTTGAGCTGCTGAAACGAGACGGTTGGATCGAGTCCCGGCAGGGCTACGGCACCATCGTGCGCGGACGGCCGGCCGGCGTCGAGCACCAGGAACGCCGCGGGCGCGAAGTGCTGGAGCGGGATGAGTCGCGGACTCCTGGACGCCTGCTTGTGGTGGACCAGGTGCCGGTTCCGGCGCGTGTGGCCTCCGTGCTCGGGTTGCCCAAGCGGGCCAAGGTCCTGATGCGCCGATTCCTGGTCGAGGTGGATGGCGAGGCCGTTGAACTCGCGTCCTCGTACTTCCCGGCCGGCCTCGTCGAAGGCACTGAGCTCGGGAGCTCCGAACCGCTGGGCGTCGGCGTCCGAGAACACTTGGAGGGCCGGAAGAAGGTCCGATTCGACCATGTGACGGAGCGCGTCTCGGCCCGGATGCCAGATGCCGGTGAGTCTGAGCTCCTCGGCCTTCCTGATGGCGTGCCCGTCCTCAGCGTCCTGGTCGTCGCCCGAGATGCGTCCGGCCAGGCTTTGCAGGTTTCTGACGTGGTGCTTCCTGCTGATGGGCAGGAACTGGAAGATACCTACCGACTCGGCTGAGCTGTCAGGATGTGCGGGTCACGCGCGCTGCGTAGTGCGGCTGCTTGTCTCAGGCGCGTCGACTGGCGAGCCGGTAGACCACGTATGTGAAGCCGAGGATGACGTCCACGGCCGCCCATAGGCCGATGATGAGCCCTACGCCGATTGTCGTTCCGACTTCGCTCGCGTCTTCGCACAGCTTGAGGTCGTCACCTGTCAGGCTTCGGCAGTGTTCGGGCGTGCCGCTGGCGGTCGAAGCACCCGTGATCACCCAGATCAGGAACAAGAGCTGGACGGCAAGGAAGAGCCACAGGAAGACGCGTCGTCGCTTCTTCGGTTGAGGCGGCGGCCCGCCCTGGTATGGGCTGCTTGGCGGGGGCCGCTGTGGCGGTGTCGGCCAGCCGTCCGGTGGTGGCGTGGACCCCTGCGAGTCACGTGGATCCCATGGCTGTGGACCCTGAGCGCGGTCTCTTCGGCCCATGCTCCGCCCTCCTCTGTGCCGGCTGGCTTCATGGTGCGCTCGCGGTACCGGCGCCGCTCGTTGACAGCCACCGGAATCACTTGACAAGTCAACCTGGCATCTCTAACTTCGAACTTGCTAAGTCAACTTGTCAGGTGGCGAGTTGGTCGACTCCAAAGGAGAAATCTCTGTGCGTGTGATCCGCGTTGACGCCTCGACCGCGACGATCCTGCTCACCGAAGCGCCGGCGCCGAAGGTGCGTGACCGGCAGACCGGTGAGATCGCCAAGGACGCCGTGAGCGGTGAGGCGCTGATGACCGTCGGCGTCGTCTTCATCGACGAGGGGGACTCGTCGCTCATCCAGGTCACGGTTCCCGAAAGCGGTGTGACGGAGGGCCTGACCGTCGGTGCTCCGGTGTCCCTGCCGGGGCTCATCGCCCGGCCGTGGGAGAGCGTGTTCAACGGCCAGCAGCGGCACGGCATCGCCTACCGCGCCACCGCCATCGCGCCGGGTGTCTTCCCGGTCTCGGTCGCTCAGGCGGGCTGATCGTCGTGACGGACCTGATCACGTTGGCCGAGTTGGGCGCGCCGCTCGCTGCGATAGGTGGAGCGACCTACGTCCGGCACGCCAACCCGGCCGCGTACTGGTCCACGGTCGGGCTGCCGGTCTCGGTGGCCCGGCTGCTGGCCTCGTACTCCTCGACCATGGACGCATGCGGCCTGACCGTCGCGCCGTCCCGGCTGCGGGTGCTGGCCATCAGGGCGACCAGCCGTCGGGAGATCCGTCCCGTCCCGCCCCGTCGAGGCATCATCCGGCCCACGACGACCGGCCTGCGCGTTCGGCTCCGTCTGGCACCCGGCCAGGAACCCGCGGACGTCGCCGCTTCGGCGGAACGGCTCCGTCACGCCTGGGGCGTGCACGCCGTGTACGTGAAGGACGTCAAGCCCGGTGTCGTCGAACTGCGGCTCATCGGTTTTGACGTCCTGCGCAAGGTCCGGATGCCTCGGCGGATTGAGGGCGGGTTGCTCAAGGTGCCGGTGGCGCTGCGGGAGGACGCCACGGCGTGCTTACGGGACTACCGCGCCGTGCCGCATGAACTCGTCCTGGGCGCAACGCTGTCGGGCAAGTCCATGTACCTCCGGAACCTGATCACCGGGCTCGCCCGGCAGCCCGTCGCCCTGGTCGGCATCGACTGCAAGCGGGGTGTCGAGCTGGCCCCGTTCGCCTCCCGGTTCGCAGCGCTGGCGACCGATCCGCATGAGGCGGCCGAGCTGCTGCCCGTCCTGGTCAAGGAAATGGAGGACCGATACGACCTGATCAAGGCCCGACAGGGCATCGCCCCCGGCACGCCCGACGAGGAGATCACCTCTGACATCTGGGGCCTGCCTGAGAGCGAACGTCCCGTTCCCGTCGTGCTGTTCGTCGACGAGGTGGCCGAACTCTTTCTCGTCGCCACGCGCAAGGACGAGGAACGCCGCGACGAGATGGTCACGCACCTCATCCGCCTCGCCCAGCTCGGCCGCGCGGCCGGCATCTACCTGGAGGTCTGCGGGCAGCGCTTCGGCGCGGAACTCGGCAAGGGCGCCACCATGCTGCGGGCCCAGCTCACCGGCCGCGTCTGCCACCGCGTCAACGACGAAGCCTCGGCCAAGATGGCACTCGGCGACATCGCCCCGGAAGCGGTCTACGCCTCCTGCGCCATCGCCGCCGAGCTGCCCGGCTTAGCCGTGGCCGGTGACACCTCCGGCGGCTGGTCCCGAATCCGCACCCCGTACCTGTCCCTCGCCGCCGCTGCGGCCACCTGCCGCGACACGGCCCACCTCGCCCCGGACGTTCCGGCGCTCACGCCCTTCCGGCCGTACGTCCCGCCCGTCGCCCTCAACACTCCCAATCCGATACCCACCGCGGGCCTGGCCTCCGAAACAGCGGGGGAGTGAGCGATGCGCACCCACCGGATCCGAGTCGACCCGGTCCTGGTCCAAGCGGCCATCGCCGCCGCGCTCTCCTTCGCCCACCTGCACGACCTCGCCGCGGCGGCCGGACAGGACGGCTGGAAGGCGTGGGCCTACCCGATCAGCGTTGACCTGCTCCTCGTCGCGGCCTGGCGACGGCTGCGCTCCGGGACGGCGAAAGCCTCGGGCTGGTGCTGGTTCACCGTCGCCCTGGCCGCGTCACTCGGGGCCAACATCGCCACCGCCGGGCTCCTCGGCCTCGGCGACGTCCCCGCCTGGCTGCGCATCCTCGTCGCCGGATGGCCCGCCGTCGCCTTCCTCGGCGGAACCCTCCTCGCCCACGACACCCCGGACCGCGACCAGGTGCCGGTACCCGACCAGGACGAGGCACCCGCGCCGCCGGTCATGTACACCGCACCTGAGCTGCCCACCGCCAACCCGCAGCCGTCCGCACCGCCGGCCGCCGCCCCGGTCCCGCCCGCGCTTATCGCCCTCGCCCGCAAGGTCGCCGACGACCACCGGACCCGGACCGGGACGCACATCGACACCCCAACCCTTCGCACCCGTCTCGGCGTCCCGCTACCGCTCGCCGAAGCCATCGCCACCCAACTCACCTGACTCCGGAGGACTTTCCGCCTTGCGTCCGTCCACGCTCCGCGCGCTCAAGCGTGCTGCCGAGCTGACACGTCAGAACCGCCTCACCGAAGCCGTGCTCATCGCAGAGCCCGTGATCCTCACCGCCGACACCTACGAGGGCGACGAGATCTTGCGCTGGCTCGCCGACCACGCCGCCGACTTCACCGGCGAGAACCACAACGACCCGAAGGAGCTGCCCTGATGCCCGCCAACCGCCGCTTCCGCAACGTCGTCCGCATCGGACCCGTCCAGGTCGGCACCGCCTACGACGGCCGCGGCCGCGAGAAACACACCGCCGTGTGCACCGCCCCGCGCTGCGACTTCTCCAACGACTACGACACCCGCGCCGCCGCCGAACTCGCCGCCCGCACCCACCGCTGCCGCGTCCGCTGAGGAGAACCGGTGACCGTCTCCCTCCCGCTCGTCTTCGTCCTGGGCGTCGTTGCCTGGGCCGCGATCAAGTTCCTGGGCGTCCGCATGTGGGTCGCCGTCGTGATCGCCCTGTTCGGCTTCTGGCTCTCCCACACCTTCCTCGCCCCCGCCATCGAGTCCGGCACCCGCTCAGGGGTCGGCGTCGTCAACGGCGACAACCGCTGAAAGGAGCTACGCCATGTTCCGCCCCAAGCTGCCCGACGTTCCTGTTCCGCCGTCGGCCCTGACCCACCAGCCGCAGCACCACTACCCGGCGCCCACGGCCGGCCGCTCGCTCAGCCCCTACGCGGGCCCGGTCGCCGCCGTCCTGGTCGGCGGAGTCGTCCTCACCGCACTCCTGGCGGCCGTCGCCCTCACGGCCATCTCCGTGGCCATCGCCGCCGTGGTCCTGCGCTCCCTGCTCAACAACGCCAACAGGCGCTGACCGGCCGCCGGGGCGGCAAACGCCGCCAAGCATCCCGCCGCCCCGGGGCCGTCCCTCCCAACCGCAGAAACAGCCGAAAGGAACCCCCATCATCACCCGGCAGACTCCGCCCCCGCTGGCGGAACTCTCCATGCTGGCCTCTCTCGGCACCATGCCTGAGCTGGCCCGCCAACTCTCCGGCCTGGGCGGCTGCACCCACCCTGTCCGCCTCGACGGCCACCGCACCGAATACGCCGTCGACACGACAACCGGCGAGATCGGCCGCACCCTGCACCACCTCGACTCGACCGCCCTCCCGGCCGGCCAACTCCTCGTCCGCTGCAACAACCGCCGCGCGACCCGCTGCCCTGCCTGTGCCGAGACCTACCGCCGCGACACCTACCACCTGATCACCGCCGGACTGCGCGGCGGCAAAGGCACCTCGGACCAGGTCGCCACACACCCGCGCGTCTTCGCCACCTTTACCGCCCCTGGCTTCGGCCCGGTCCACAACCGCCGCACCGACGGACGCCCCTGCCGTTGCGGTACCCGGCACGCCGAGAATGACAGCAGGTTAGGCACGCCCCTCGACCCGGACCGGTACGACTACGAAGCGGCCGTCCTCTGGAACGCCCACGCCGGGCACCTCTGGCGGCGCTTCTCGATCTACCTCCGCCGGGAGGTCGCCAAGCGCGCCGGTCTCACCCAACGCTCCTTCCGCCACCACGCCCGGATCTCCTTCGCCAAGGTCGCCGAATACCAGAAGCGCGGAGCCGTCCACTTCCACGCCGTCATCCGCCTCGACGGCCCGGAAGGCGGCGACATGGCACCGCCCACCTGGGCGACGGCAGAGCTCCTGACGGACGCCATCCAGGCCGCAGCCACCGCCGCCCGCGTCGACGGCCCGACCATCAACGGCCGCGCACACACCTTCGCCTTCGGCCGCCAACTCGACGTCCGCACCATCCGATCCGCCGACTTCGACGACGGCCAGGAGCTGACTGAACGAGCCGTCGCCTCGTACATCGCGAAGTACGCAACCAAAGGTGCCGAGACAGCGACCGGCACCCTCGACCGCCCCCTCAAGTTCCTAGCCGAGCTCGCCCAAGCACGCATCTCCGACCACGCCCGACGCATGATCCGCGTCGCCTGGACCCTCGGCGCACGCCCCGCGCTCGCCGAGCTCCGTCTTCGGGCCTGGGCGCACATGCTCGGCTTCCGCGGCCACTTCTCCACCAAGTCCCGGCGCTACTCCACCACCCTCGGCGCGCTCCGCACCGCCCGCGCCGACTGGCGACGCGCACAGGTCGCCCCGGTGGGAGAGCCAGAGCCGACGGAAACGACCCTCGTCCTCTCGCACTGGGTCTTCGCCGGAACCGGCCTCTCCCGCGCCGAAGCCTGGCTGTCCGCATCCCTCGAACCCGCCCCCGGAACGGAAGGAGAACCGACATGGACGCCCGTCGCGACGAGCTGATGACCGTTCGCCAGGTCTTGGACGAGCTGGGCGGCGTCTCTCGCCGCACCTTCTACCGCTGGCGGGAGCTGGGGTACGGGCCGGCCGCGTTCAAGCTGCCCAACGGAGAGCTCCGGGTATGGCGTAGCGACTTCACCACATGGCTTCGACAGCTGGAGGCAGCGGCGTGAAGTCCCTTGACGTGAAGGTCTGGGCGGTTCGCAAGCGGGACACCAAAACGCCCTCATACGGTGTCCGCTGGTCCGTTGCCGGCAACGTGCGCTCGGAGTCATTCCGGACCAAGGCGCTCGCCGACCACTACCGCACGAAGCTCATGCGAGCCATGCGCGACGGTGAAGAGTTCGACACCGAGTCGGGCCTTCCGGCCTCGATGGAAGAGAAGAAGTCGGCCGTGTCCTGGTACGCCTTCGCCCTCAGGTACCTGGCCATGAAGTGGCCCCATGCCGCCCCCAATACGAGGGACGGCATCAATGAATCCCTTACCAGCGTGACGCTGGAGCTCCTCGACGAGCGTGCCGGACGGCCGTCCGATGAGGTGATCCGCAGAGCGCTGCGCAACTGGGCCTTCGTCTTGCCGGGGCCCGACGATCGGGAAGTGCCGGACGACGTACAGAACGTTCTCCACTGGGTGTCCAAGGCCTCTCGGCCGCTCGCCGATCTTGCTGAGCCCGCCACGGCCCGCGCGGTTCTCGATTCGCTGAAGCTCAAGCTCGACGGCACAGCGGCGGCGGCAGAGACCGTGCGGCGCAAGCGTCGGACGCTGGTCAACGCCGCTAACTATGCGGTTGACCTGGGGGAGCTGCGCGAGAACCCCATCACAGCGGTTCGCTGGCAGAAACCGAAGGTGTCCAATCAGGTGGACCCGCGCGTCGTTGCCAACCCGGAGCAGGCTCGCAGCCTCCTGGCAGCCGTCTCCTATGTGGGCGGGTATCGGCGTGCCCGCGGCCGTCGTCTCGTGGGTCTGTTCGCCGCGATGTATTTTGGTGGCCTTCGGCCGGCTGAAGCCGTCGGCCTCGCGGAGACGGACCTGAACCTCCCCGAACAGGGCTGGGGCTCGGCGGTGCTTCACCGAACGCGCCCGTCGGTCGGCAAGCAGTGGACCGATTCTGGGGAGACCCACGACGACCGCGGGCTGAAGAACCGACCGACCGAGGACGTCCGGCGGGTACCTATTCCGCCTCACCTCGTCGCCATGTTGCGTGAGCACCTGGCCACCTTCGGTACAGCGGACGACGGGCGGCTCTTCTTCAGCGAGAAGGGCTCGGTCGTTCCGTCCTCGACGTACTACCGCGTGTGGCAGGAGGCCCGGCTCCTCGCGCTCCCGCCGGCCGCCGCCTCCTCGCCGCTCGCGAGTCGGCCGTACGACCTCCGTCACTCCGCACTGTCCACGTGGCTCAACGCCGGCGTCGACCCGACTGAGGTCGCCGAGCGCGCCGGCAACAGCGTCGAGGTGCTGCTGACCCGCTACGCGAAGTGCCTCGACGGACGGCAGGACGTCGCCAACCGGCGTATCGAGGACCTTCTGCGCGAGTACGAGTGAGACACCCTGCACCCCACCGAGGCCCCGGGCATCTTGTCCGGGGCCTCTCTCGTTTTGAGCGCTACCTGCTGCGATGCTTCGAGCCGAGAGCGGACGAGGGGGGCCCGTGGAGCTGAGGGTGACGCGCTGGAAGCGGTACGGACAGGATCGTCTGTACGCGAACCTACCGGATGGCACCGCGGTCGGCTGGGCGGACGTCAGGACAGGGCACATTACGGTCCTGTTCGCCGAGTATCGCGACGACGTGATTGCCGTGCTGACACGCCACTTATGGAACGACTCCGAGTCGGTTATGCCGCAGGGGGCACCTGAGGCTGAAACGCGCCCCATGCTGCCGCCTTTGACGTCGGCCGACGACCTGTCCACCAACCGCCCTGGTGAGTCCCTCCGGGACCTGCTCGACAAATCCGGGGTGGGTCTGATTGAGCGGCTCGTCTCACAGCTCTTGCGTCGTCGCACAGAGTGGGACTCCTGGCGCAAGGGACTAGCGGGGGAGAAGAGGGTGGGCGCCGAGCTGGCCCGTCTGGCACGCCATGGCTGGCAGGTCCTGCATTCCCTTCCCCTGGCTGACAAGGTGGATGTCGATCACTTGCTGATTGGGCCGGGCGGGGTGTTCAGCATCAACACAAAGCACCACCACAGAAGGGCCGTATGGGTCGGCGACGATTCCGTGAGGGTCGACCACGGAAAGCCGGCGCCCTACGCACGCAAGAGCCGGGCAGAGGCCAAGCGAGTGGCCCGAGTGCTTGAGCACTACTGCGGCTTCCCCGTACCGGTGGAGCCCGTGCTCGTCTTCGTCGGCGTGACCGATCTGAAGGTGGTTGCCACACAGCTCAGCGTGCGCGTGTACCAGGAGCGTCAGGTGGCGGCGCTGGCGCCGCTCTCCGGGGTGCTGACGGCCGAGCAGGTCGAGCAGGTGTACAGCGTCGCCCGCCATCGACAGGCCTGGAGCCAGGCCTGAGGCAGTCCGTCTCAGCGGGGGGTCAGTCATCCCTGCCGGAAGCGGTTCACCCGTCCCAGCGGGTTGCAACGGCATCCGCGACGCTGAAGACAGCGTCGCACTCGGCGCATTGCGCCTTGCCGAAAAGATAAGTCAACTTGCCCGCGACATCGGCCTGGTTGTCGGCGAGCGCGCGACTGTGCAGTCTTTGGGCAAGCCCCTCCAGCGCTGAGGAGTCTGCGGGCTGAAGAGGGATCTTCTTTGCCGCGGTCTCCTTCATGTACATGCTGTCCGTAGTCGAGAAGAAGCCGTACTCACCGAAGGCTATGAAGTTCTCGGCGCTACACGCGGGGCAGGGCACTTCGTACTCGTCGTCGTTCAGGCCGTCGAGTTGTTCGCCCCAGACCGGGACATCTTCGAATCCGAGGAGTGCGGCGAGCAAGTAGACGTAAGTTCCGGGGTCATCGCTGAGGCTCGGATCCCGAAGAGCTTCCTCAGTCAGTTGCAGCAGGTCGGACATCTCCGCGGCGTAGGCCACGTGAGGATCTTGCTCGCCGTATGGCTGGTCGGTGCTGGCCGCGATGGCGCCGGCCAGCAAGAGTGGTTGCTGTCTGTCCGCAGGCCACCACTGGCGCGCCATGTCTCGTAGGGCCGGCAAGGCGGCATGGCTTGCCGAGTAGACGGTGCCCTGATGGCACAGGCGGGACCAGAGCTCGGTCCAGTCTGAGTCGTTCGGGGCTTGGCTCACCCTGTCGAGCAGACCGGGGACGTCTTCTGCCGTGCCGTAGGCGTGCTTGAGCTGCGACCAGTCCGTCATGTCGGCGATCTAAGCAGTCGGGTGCCGCAGACTTCACGACCGGGGGCGTGCCAGTCGAGCTGTCGTCGGAAAGCAGTCGGCGACCTGCGGCTATGCCCCAAGATCCCGTCCACGCCTCGTCCACAGACCCCGACATACGCCCGCTCCGGGCTGCATCTGCCTGCACATACGCGAAGACCCCGGCCTCAGCGTTTCCGCTGGTGACGGGGTCTTTGGGCACCGTATGAAGGGTGCCCCCGGCAGGATTCGAACCTGCGCACACGGCTCCGGAGGCCGTTGCTCTATCCCCTGAGCTACGGGGGCGTGTCGGGCGGGAGCTGTTTGCTCGCGGCGACGGGTAGAACACTACCAGCTTCGGTGGGGTGTTCATGAACGGGTTTAGGGGGGCGGGGAGGGGTGGGTGTCGCCCGCAGGGGGTGGAAGTGGGGAAAACCCGGACGCGGTGGCCGGTGTCGACCTACTCTCGAGGTGTGCCAGGCGCGTCGGGTCGGGTGCTTGTTGTGGACGACAACAAGGTCATCCGGCAGCTGATCAGGGTCAATCTCGAGCTTGAGGGTCTCGAGGTCGTGACCGCCTCCGATGGTGCCGAGTGTCTGGAAGTCGTTCATCAGGTGCGTCCCGACGTCGTCACGCTGGATGTCGTCATGCCCCGCCTGGACGGCCTTCGGACCGCCGCTCGGCTGCGTTCCGATTCGCGGACGCGTGATCTTCCCCTCGCGATCATCAGCGCGTGTACCCCGTACGAGGTCGAGGCCGGCCTCGAAGTCGGCGTCGACGCCTTCCTCGCCAAGCCCTTCGAACCCAATGAACTCGTCAGCGTCGTACGGCAGTTGCTGGAGGGGAAGCGGCGGGAGGACAGCCCTGGCGGTGGGGTGGGAATGGGGTTCGGGCTCGGGACCTCCCTCGGGGCCGGGCAGGGGAGTGGAGGGCCCGGCTCGGAGTAAGGGGAGTCAGGGGGAGTCAGCCGACCAGGTTCCTTTTGCCTCGCAGCGTCCTGCCCGCCGTCCACATCCCGGGACCTCCCCAAACCGGCTCGCCTACCCACCCCCCTCCTCCCATACGCTTGTCCCGTGACCCCCGTCGAGCTCTCCCGCACCGTGCTGCACGCGGTACGTCGTGCCGTCGACGCCGGAGAGCTGAGCGTGGCCGTTCCGGCGCGGGTCGTCGTCGCTCCGCCGGGGCCCGGAGGGGCCGGGGACTATGCCACGAACATCGCGCTGCAACTGGCCCGCCCCGCCGGGCAGCCCGCTCTGCGGGTCGCCGAGGTGCTGCGGACCCATCTGTCCGACGCCGACGGCATCACCCGCGTCGAGATCACCGGGCCCGGCTTCCTCAACATCAGCCTCGATCAGCAGGCCGCCGCCACCGCGCTCGTCCGGCGGATTCGCGCGGAGGGACTTCGGTACGGGCACGGCGACAGCCTCGCCGGGCAGGTGTACGAGCTGCGCGTGCCGTTCGAGGTCCGGGCCGAGGTTCTCGCCGACGCCCTGGCGCGGATCGTCGCCTCGCAGGGCGGGCGCGTCGCCACCCATCACCGTGCGCCCGGGGACGGCCATGACCACCCCAGGAGCGTCGGCAATCCCGGCGACACCCGCGGTCCCTCCTCCGGCCACGAGCTCCGCCCCCACCCCGCCCCCGAAGACCCCACCCCCCTCGGTCTCGACGCCGCGTGCTGGGCGCTGCTCCACCCCGCCCCCCACGACCGTCCGCGCATCACCGCCGATCATCTGGTCCAGCGCGAGAGCAACCCCCTCTTCCGGGTCCGTTACGCCCACGCCCGCACCCGGGCCCTCGGCCGTAACGCCGCCGACCTCGGATTCACCGCCGAGCCGGGCCCCGTGGACGTACCGGGGCACCTCCCGGCGCCGCTGCCTCTTCTTTCGCTCCTCGCCGACCATCCCCGTGTCCTCGCCACCGTCGCCGCGCTCCCCCGCGCGGAGGGCGTCGCCACTCCCTCCCGGCTGGCCCGGCATCTCGTCGCGCTCGCCGACGCCACGCTGCCTCTGCTGCCCGCCGTGCTGCCGCTCGGCGAGGAGAAACCCTCGGCCGCCCACCGTGCCCGGCTCGCGCTCGCCGAAGCCGCCGGGACGGTGCTGGCCGGCGGTCTGTCCCTGCTCGGCATCGACGCACCCGATCACCTCTAGAGAGCCAGTCAGAACATGAGCCGTTCCGCCCACCCCGCCGGGCCCCGTCACGCCGATGTCCTTCCCGAGGGGCACTACTCCGCGCCGCCCAGTGACCTCAACGCCCTCGACCCGAAGGTCTGGGCGCAGACCGTCGGGCGGGACGCGGACGGGGTCGTCACCGTCGGGGGCGTCGACGTCAAGCGTCTTGCCGAGGAGCACGGGACCCCCGCCTACATCCTCGACGAGACCGACTTCCGGGCGCGCGCCCGTGCGTGGCGCGCCGCGTTCGGCAGCGACGCCGACGTGTTCTACGCCGGCAAGGCCTTCCTGTCGCGGGCCGTCGTGCGGTGGCTGCACGAGGAGGGGCTCAACCTCGACGTCTGTTCGGGGGGTGAGCTGGCCACCGCGCTGTCCGCCGGGATGCCCGCCGATCGCATCGCCTTCCACGGCAACAACAAGTCGGCCGAGGAGATCGATCGGGCGGTGCGCGCCGGCGTCGGGCGGATCGTGCTCGACTCCTTCCAGGAGATCGTGCGGGTCGCCCACATCGCGCAGTCGCTCGGCAAGCGGCAGCGGGTGCAGATCCGTATCACCGTGGGGGTGGAGGCGCACACCCATGAGTTCATCGCCACCGCCCACGAGGACCAGAAGTTCGGGATTCCGCTGGCCGGGGGCCAGGCCGCCGAGGCCGTGCGGCGGGCGCTGAAGCTCGACGGGATCGAGCTCATCGGCATTCACAGCCACATCGGCTCGCAGATCTTCGACATGTCCGGGTTCGAGGTCGCCGCGCACCGGGTCGTCGGGCTGCTCAAGGACGTCCGGGACGAGCACGGCGTCGAGCTGCCCGAGATCGATCTGGGCGGTGGCCTCGGTATCGCCTACACCAGCGCCGACGACCCGCGCGAGCCGCACGAGATCGCCAAGGCGCTGACCGAGATCGTCACGCGGGAGTGCGAGGCCGCGCGGCTGCGGACGCCGCGTATCTCGGTGGAGCCCGGGCGGGCGATCGTCGGGCCCACCGCCTTCACGCTCTACGAGGTCGGCACCATCAAGCCGCTCGACGGGCTGCGGACGTACGTCTCCGTGGACGGCGGGATGTCGGACAACATCCGCACCGCGCTCTACGACGCCGAGTACAGCGTCGCTCTCGTGTCCCGGACCTCCGATGCCGCGCCGATGCTCGCGCGGGTCGTCGGCAAGCACTGCGAGAGCGGGGACATCGTGGTCAAGGACGCGTTCCTGCCGTCGGACCTGGCACCGGGTGACCTGATCGCCGTACCGGCGACGGGTGCTTACTGCCGGTCCATGGCGAGCAATTACAACCATGTGCCTCGGCCGCCGGTGGTCGCCGTGACCGACGGGGATTCGCGGGTCATCGTCCGGCGGGAGACGGAGGAGGACCTCCTGCGGCTCGATGTCGGGTGAGGGACAGGCCGAAGAGGAACGAAAAACAGACGGGCGGGAGAATCTTCTGTCTGCCGCCCCTGTGAAAATGAAATACATGTCTCACGATCCGGACCAGGGGCAGAAACGCCGGTCCGGTGAGTGAGACTGGTCCAACCGTAGACGGTATGAGGAAACGAGGTCGGATGATGCGTACGCGTCCGCTGAAGGTGGCGCTGCTGGGCTGTGGAGTGGTCGGCTCAGAGGTGGCGCGCATCATGACGACGCACGCCGACGACCTCGCCCAGAGGATCGGCGCCCCGGTGGAACTCGCGGGGGTCGCCGTGCGGCGGCCCTCGAAGGTGCGCGACGGCATCGACCCGGCCCTCGTCACCACCGACGCCACCGCCCTCGTCAAACGCGGGGACATCGACGTCGTCGTGGAGGTGATCGGCGGGATCGAGCCCGCGCGGACGCTCATCACCACCGCCTTCGCGCACGGCGCCTCCGTCGTCTCCGCCAACAAGGCGCTGCTGGCCCAGGACGGGGCCGCGCTGCACGCCGTCGCCGACGAGCACGGCAAGGATCTGTACTACGAGGCCGCCGTCGCCGGGGCCATTCCTCTCATCCGGCCGCTGCGGGAGTCCCTTGCCGGGGACAAGATCAACCGGGTGATGGGCATCGTCAACGGGACGACCAACTTCATCCTCGACAAGATGGACAGCACCGGAGCCGGCTACCAGGAGGCCCTCGACGAGGCCACCGCCCTCGGGTACGCGGAGGCCGACCCCACCGCCGACGTGGAGGCCTTCGACGCCGCCGCCAAGGCCGCCATCCTCGCCGGGATCGCCTTCCACACGCGCGTGCGGCTCGACGACGTCTACCGCGAGGGGATGACCGAGGTCACCGCGGCCGACTTCGCCTCCGCCAAGAACATGGGCTGCACCATCAAGCTGCTCGCCATCTGCGAGCGGGCCGCCGACGGAGGCTCCGTCACCGCGCGCGTGCACCCCGCCATGATTCCGCTGACCCATCCGCTCGCCTCCGTGCGCGGCGCGTACAACGCCGTGTTCGTGGAGTCCGACGCGGCCGGCCAGCTGATGTTCTACGGCCCCGGCGCCGGCGGTGCCCCCACCGCCTCCGCCGTGCTCGGCGACCTGGTCGCCGTCTGCCGCAACCGGCTCAGCGGGGCAACGGGGCCCGGCGAGTCGGCGTACGCCGCCCTGCCCGTGTCGCCGATGGGTGACGTCGTCACCCGGTACCACATCAGCCTGGACGTGGCCGACAAGCCGGGCGTGCTCGCTCAGGTGGCCACCGTCTTCGCCGAGCACGGCGTGTCGATCGATACCGTTCGTCAACAGGGCAAGGACGGCGAGGCCTCCCTCGTCGTCGTCACCCACCGCGCGTCCGACGCCTCCCTCACCGGGACCGTCGAGGCGCTGCGCAAGCTCGACACCGTGCGGGGTGTCGCCAGCATCATGCGGGTTGAAGGAGAGTAACCAGCAATGACACACCAGTGGCGCGGAATCATCGAGGAATACCGGGATCGGCTGCCGGTGTCCGACAGCACTCCCGTTGTGACGCTCCGCGAGGGCGGCACGCCTCTCGTGCCCGCGCAGGTGCTCTCCGAGCGCACGGGCTGCGAGGTCCACCTCAAGGTGGAGGGCGCCAACCCGACCGGGTCCTTCAAGGACCGCGGGATGACCATGGCCATCAGCAAGGCCAAGGAGGAGGGCGCCAAGGCGGTCATCTGTGCCTCCACGGGCAACACCTCCGCCTCGGCCGCCGCCTACGCCGTCCGCGCGGGCATGGTCTCCGCCGTGCTCGTGCCGCAGGGCAAGATCGCGCTCGGCAAGATGGGGCAGGCCCTCGTCCACGGCGCGCAGATCCTCCAGGTCGACGGCAACTTCGACGACTGCCTCACGCTCGCCCGTCAGTTGAGCGACAACTACCCCGTCGCGCTGGTCAATTCGGTCAACCCGGTGCGGATCGAGGGGCAGAAGACCGCCGCCTTCGAGATCGTGGACATGCTGGGCGACGCCCCGGACATCCATGTCCTGCCGGTCGGCAACGCGGGCAACATCACCGCGTACTGGAAGGGCTACAAGGAGTACGCCGGCGACGGCATCGCCTCGAAGACGCCCCGGATGTGGGGCTTCCAGGCCTCCGGCTCGGCGCCCATCGTGCGCGGCGAGGTCGTCAAGGACCCCTCCACCCTCGCCACCGCGATCCGCATCGGCAACCCGGCGTCCTGGCAGTACGCGCTGGCCGCGCGGGACGAGTCGGGCGGCATCATCGACGAGGTGACGGACCGTGAGATCCTGCGCGCCTACCGGCTGTTGGCCGCGCAGGAGGGTGTCTTCGTGGAGCCCGCGTCCGCCGCGTCGGTGGCCGGTCTGCTGAAGGCCGCCGAGCGCGGTGACGTCGACCCGGGGCAGCGGATCGTCTGCACGGTCACCGGCAACGGCCTCAAGGACCCGGGCTGGGCCACCGAGGGCGCCCCGCGCCCGGTGGTCGTCCCGGTCGACGCGGCGGCGGCTGCGGCGCGCCTGGGTCTCGCGTAGAACATCCCCGCAGGGTTAACCCCGACAGGGGTGCACAGGGGGCTTACGACACGCATCGTGCGCCTCCTGTGCGCCCTATGTCGCCGCAGAACCTTCCTTCGATAGGCTGTACTGAACCCGCCCGCCGCATATGCCGCAGCGCCGTGTCGCTCTCGCGGCCCCAGGGTCGTCACGTATCCATCGCAGGTCATCCGTATCCATCGCAGGTCATTCGACAGTCACGCAGCTCAAGGAGAGTCATCGAGAGATGGCCGGTCCCGCCTTCCGCGCCGCCCCCGTCCGGGTGCGCGTCCCCGCCACCAGCGCCAACCTCGGCCCCGGCTTCGACGCTCTGGGCCTCTCGCTGGGGCTCTACGACGACGTCGTCGTCCGGGTGGCCGACTCCGGACTGCACATCGACATCGCCGGCGAGGGCAGCGAGACCCTGCCGCGTGACGAGAAGCACCTCCTCGTACGGTCCCTGCGCACCGCCTTCGACGTCCTCGGCGGTCAGCCGCGCGGACTGGAGATCGTCTGCGCCAACCGCATCCCGCACGGCCGGGGCCTCGGCTCCTCCTCCGCCGCGATCTGCGCCGGCATCGTCGCCGCGCGCGCGGTGACCATAGGCGGCGAGTCCCGGCTCGACGACGCGGGTCTGCTCGAGCTCGCCACCGAGATCGAGGGCCACCCCGACAACGTCGCCGCCTGTCTGCTCGGTGGATTCACCCTGTCCTGGATGGAGGCGGGCGCCGCGCGGGCGATCAGGATGGAGCCCGCCGATTCCATCGTTCCGGTGGTTTTCGTGCCCGGAAAGCCGGTACTGACCGAAACGGCGCGCGGTCTGCTTCCGCGCTCCGTCCCGCACGTCGACGCCGCCGCCAACGCGGGCCGTGCGGCGCTGCTCGTCGAGGCCCTCACCCGGCGCCCCGAGCTGCTGCTGCCCGCCACCGAGGACCGACTGCACCAGGAGTACCGCGCCCCCGCGATGCCGGAGAGCGCCGCCCTGGTGGAGCGGCTGCGCGCCGACGGGATCCCCGCGGTGATCTCCGGCGCGGGGCCGACCGTGATGGCGCTCGCCGACGCGGGAACGGCCGACAAGGTCGAGGCTCTGGCGGGCGCGGACTGGGCCGCGAACCGGCTGGCCCTGGATTTGCAAGGGGCGAGTGTTCTGCCGCTCGCTCCCGCTGGTGAAACGCACTCCGGCGACATTTAGTGCACGGTTGCCGGATTTCGAGAGGGGGAATGTTTGTTGGATCCGGTAGTGTTAACCTCAAGTCTGCACCCGACCCCACCATGGCGAGGTGCTTCGTGTCCCCGTCAGGGACAGACATTCTTCCGGGAGCTCCCCAAGCCGCACTGCGTTCCGTACGTCGTATCTGGGCAGTACGCCGTACACCGGCGCTGAGCGGTCTGCAGGGCACGCTCCGGAATCGGTGCTACCACGCCACGTGACACTGGGTGTCACGGTTCGTCGGGGAAGCGCCATCACCAGCAAATCTCTCTTCCGCCGTTGTGGCGGACCACCGCCCCGGCTTCGCCAGAGCAAGGACCGAAGTCGGACAGCACAACCGGTCGCCGAGCCAGACAGGCCGACGTCCGCTCCAGGGAAGGACCCTTCGTGAGCGACACCACCGATCTGATGGGCGCACGTGTCGAGGAGACCGCTGCCGCGCCCGCCACGGACGCCTCCGCGCCTGCCACCGGTGCCGGCTCCCGGCGGCGCCGCGGTACCGGCCTCGAGGGCATGGTGCTGGCCGAGCTCCAGCAGGTCGCATCCGGCCTCGGCATCAGGGGCACCGCGCGGATGCGCAAGAGCCAGCTGATCGAGGTCATCAAGGAGGCGCAGGCCGCCGGAGGCTCCGCCCCGGCGAAGGCCGACGCCCCGGCCGCCGAGACCAAGCCCAAGCGCCGCGTCGCCGCCAAGGCGCGCACGGGCGAGGACGCCGCCGAGAAGAAGGCGGACGCCGCCCCCAAGGCCGAGGCCCCCGCCGACAAGGCCGTGGCCCAGCAGCAGATCGAGATCCCCGGCCAGCCGGCCAGCAACGACGCTCCCGTCGAGCGCCGCCGTCGCCGCGCCACCGCCGAGGCGGGCAGCCCGACGGCCACCGGCGCCGAGACCGTCGTCGCCGAGGCCAAGGCCGAGCCCAAGGCCGAGACGCCCGCGCAGCCGCAGGCCGAGGCCCGCACCCTCGAGGCCGGCGAGGCCGACGGCCGCCGCCAGGGCCGCCGTGAGCGGGGCGACCGTCCCGACCGCGGCGACCGTGGTGACCGCGGCCGGGACCGCGGTGACCGCGGGGACCGCGGCGACCGCCGTGGCAAGGGCGACGACCAGCAGGGCGGCCAGCAGCAGCGCGGCCAGCAGACCCAGCAGCAGAGCCGTCAGGACCGCAACGTCGGTCCGCAGGACGACGACGAGTTCGGTGACGGCCGTCGTGGCCGTCGCGGCCGCTACCGCGACCGCCGCGGCCGTCGTGGACGCGACGAGATCGGCACGGCCGAGCCGCAGCTCGCCGACGACGACGTCCTGATCCCCGTCGCGGGCATCCTCGACATCCTCGACAACTACGCGTTCATCCGGACCTCCGGCTACCTGCCCGGCCCGAACGACGTGTACGTCTCCCTCGCCCAGGTCCGCAAGAACGGCCTGCGCAAGGGCGACCACATCACCGGCGCGGTCCGTCAGCCCAAGGAAGGCGAGCGGCGCGAGAAGTTCAACGCGTTGGTCCGTCTGGACTCCGTCAACGGCATGGCGCCCGAACACGGCCGCGGCCGCCCGGAGTTCAACAAGCTGACCCCGCTCTACCCGCAGGACCGCCTCCGTCTGGAGACGGACCCGGGCGTGCTGACCACCCGCATCATCGACCTCGTGTCGCCGATCGGTAAGGGCCAGCGCGGTCTGATCGTGGCCCCGCCGAAGACCGGCAAGACCATGATCATGCAGGCGATCGCCAACGCGATCACGCACAACAACCCCGAGTGCCACCTGATGGTCGTCCTGGTCGACGAGCGTCCGGAAGAGGTCACCGACATGCAGCGGTCGGTCAAGGGCGAGGTCATCTCCTCGACCTTCGACCGTCCGGCCGAGGACCACACCACGGTCGCCGAGCTCGCCATCGAGCGCGCCAAGCGCCTGGTGGAGCTGGGCCACGACGTGGTCGTGCTGCTCGACTCGATCACGCGTCTGGGCCGTGCGTACAACCTCGCCGCCCCGGCCTCCGGCCGCATCCTGTCCGGTGGTGTCGACTCGACCGCCCTGTACCCGCCGAAGCGCTTCTTCGGTGCGGCCCGCAACATCGAGGACGGCGGCTCGCTGACCATCCTCGCCACCGCCCTGGTGGACACCGGGTCCCGCATGGACGAGGTGATCTTCGAGGAGTTCAAGGGCACCGGCAACATGGAGCTCAAGCTCGACCGGAAGCTCGCCGACAAGCGCATCTTCCCGGCGGTGGACGTCGACGCGTCCGGCACCCGCAAGGAGGAGATCCTGCTCGGCGCCGAGGAGCTGGGCATCGTATGGAAGCTGCGCCGGGTGCTGCACGCGCTCGACCAGCAGCAGGCGATCGAGCTGCTCCTCGACAAGATGAAGCAGACCAAGTCGAACGCCGAGTTCCTGATGCAGATCCAGAAGACGACCCCGTCGCCCGGCAACAACGACTGAGGTCACACTTCACGCCGTACAGGCACCTCATGAAGGGCCGCTCCCGTAACCGGGGGCGGCCCTTCGGCTTGTCGGTGGGCGTTGTTACGATCGCGCCCTTCGGTCGGCCGTTCGAGCCGGGACCGAAGCTCAGACTTCTGATCCCTAGGGGGGACTCGAGTGGGTACACCCACGTCCGGGAGCCGACGGCACAGACGCCGGATACGGATCGCGCTGCCCGTCGCCGCCGCCGGTCTGGCCGCCGCCGTCGCCGGTGTGTTCGTGACGACGTCGGCGGGGGCGGCCACCGCGGCGCCGACGCCCGTCCGCAGCACGCCGTCGACATCCGAGATCGAGGCACGCCTGTCGACCGCGCTCGCCGGTGACGACACCGCGGGGGAGACGTCCAAGTCCTCCCTGAGCGCGAGCAGGAGCAGCGGTTCCACCTCCGTCGACCCGAAGATCATCGGCGGTTCGACGACGACCATCACCACCGCCCCGTACATGGCGCAGCTCTGGTACGGCGACGACCGCGGCACCACCACGACCAGCGACGACATCGGCTTCTTCTGCGGGGGCGCGGTCATCGCCCCGACGAAGATCCTCACCGCCGCGCACTGCGTCGCCGGCTACAACTGGAAGGCGCACGGCGCCGTCATCACGGGCACCGCGCAGCTGCTGTCGGAGACCGCGGGCGGCGGCGTCGACCTGCACGGCGGCACCGCCAGCGGTGTCTGGCGGCAGTGGAACCACCCGTCGTACGACGACAACACCATCGACAACGACCTCGCCATCCTGACCCTGCCGAACCCGGTCAAGGCGACGCCGATCCCGATGACGACGGCCGCCGACACCGCCTCGTACGCGACCGGCACCGTCGCGAAGGTCTTCGGCTGGGGGCGGACCAGCTCCACCAGCGAGGACATCTCCGACACCCTGAAGACGGCCGAGCTGAAGATCCGGTCGAACGGAACCTGCACCGGCTACTACGGCTCCGACTTCATCCCGGGCCACATGGTCTGCGCGGGCGACCCCGCCACCGGCTCCGACACCGGCACCACCTCCGCCTGCAACGGCGACTCCGGCGGCCCGCTGGTCGTCGGCGGCAAGATCGTGGGCGTCGTGTCCTGGGGCGTGAGGGACTGCGTGGAGGCGGGCGCGTACAGCGTCTTCACCAAGCTCACCTCGTACGTCTCCGCCGCCTACCCGCGCGTCGACGACACCAACCTCAGCGGTGACCACAGGGCCGACCTCTTCGTGCGCAACTCCTCCACGAAGACCGCCTACGAGATCGACTCCAAGGGCACCTCGCTGGCCTCCCGCCAGTCCTGGGGCTCGTACAGCGCCTGGAACCTGGTCCTGCAGACCGACCTCGACCGGGACGGCTACACGGACTTCGTCCAGCGCCGCACCTCCGACGGCGACCTGTACTGGCGGCACTACGTGCTCTCCAGCGGGACCTGGACCAGCACCCTGATCGGCGACAACTGGAAGAGCCGCCTCGCGGTCGTCGTCCCCGGTGACGTCACCGGCGACAGCCTGCCGGACCTGCTGTCCGTGGACTCCGCGGGCGTGCTGTGGATCTACCCGGGCAAGGGCAACGGCAAGTTCGGCACCCGTGTGAAGGTCTCCACCGGCTGGAACCAGTACAACTTCGTCCGCGGTCACGGCGACCTCAGCAACGACGGCAGGGCCGACCTGCTCGCCCGCAACAAGAGCACCGGCGCGGTCTACCTCTACAAGGGCACCGGCAAGGCCGGCACGGGCGCGTTCTCGGCCCGCGTCAAGGTGCGTACGTGGAGCAACACGACGTACAACGCCTTCGACGCGGTCGGTGACGTCAACGCCGACGGCAAGGCCGACTTCCTCGCCCGTACGCCCGGCGGCACGCTCTACCTGTACAAGGGCACCGGAAAGGCCACGAGCGAGATCTTTGCCACAAGGGTGTCACTCGGTACCAGTTTCAAGCAGTACGACCTGTTCGGCTGAGTTCGACCGAACGCGCAGGTGAGCGGGGGCGCACCCCGCTCCGCTCCACACGCTCTGGGCCCGTTCAGCCACTGATCGGGCACAGAGCGTCGTGCAACCCTGTCCCGAGTTTCCCCGTCCGACCAGGCGGGGCGACGATGGTGAGGCTGCACGAGAACAGAGGAGCACATGTCCGCCGAGCACACGCCGGAGCCCGGCACACCGGGTGAGACCGGCCCGACGGGTGGGAACGACAGCGGCCCGAGGCACCGCAGACAGCGGGGCCGGCGCAAGGGGCTGCTGATCATGGCGTGGACGGCCGCCGGCATCGTCGCCCTGGGCGGCACCGGCGCGGGCTATCTGTACTTCAAGCTCAACGGCAACATCAAGAGCGTCGACATCGACCAGGCCCTCGGCACCGACCGGCCCACCAAGGCCGACAACGGCTCGGAGAACATCCTCGTCCTCGGCTCGGACACCCGCTCCGGCGCCAACAAGAAGCTCGGCGGCGGCACCGACGACGGCAGCGCCCGCTCCGACACGGCGATGATCATCCATGTGTACGAGGGCCACGAGCGCGCCAGTGTGGTCTCCGTCCCGCGCGACACCCTCATCGACCGCCCGGCCTGCACCGACACCGAAGGCGTCCACCACGACGCGGCCAACGGCGTGATGTTCAACTCGGCGTACACCACGGGCGGCGCGGCCTGCGCCGTGAAGACCGTCGAGTCGATCACCGGCATCCGTATGGACCACTACCTCGAGGTCGACTTCTCCGGCTTCGAGAAGCTGATCGACGAGCTGGGCGGCGTCGAGGTGACCACCACCCGGGCCATCGACGACTCCGAGAGCCATCTGAAGCTCGCGGCCGGCACCCACACGCTGAACGGCAAGCAGGCCCTCGGCCTGGTCCGCACCCGGCACGGCGTCGGCGACGGCTCCGACCTCGGCCGCATCCAGCTCCAGCAGGCCTTCATCAAGGCCCTGGTCACCCAGGTCAAGCACATCGGTCTGTTCACCAGCCCGAAGAAGCTCTACGACCTCGCGGACACCGCGACGAAGGCCGTCACCACCGACTCCGACCTCGGCTCGGTCAACTCCCTGATGTCCTTCGCGAACGGCCTCAAGGGCATCAGCGCGTCGAACATGCACATGGTGACCATGCCGGTGCGCTACGACCCCGCCGACCCCAACCGGGTCGTCGTCCTCGAGAACAAGGCCCAGCAGGTCTGGACGGCCCTGAAGAACGACGAGCCGATCCCGGCGGCGGCGACGAAGGGCAACGCCACCGGGGAAGCGGCGGGGGTCGTGACGTCGTAGGCCGGGTGCGGGGAACTGCGCGACAAGCCACAACCGGCCCGCGGGGAATAGACGACGGCCACCCCCGGTTTTGGGGGATGGCACCAGTCCTGGCAGACTGGTACGTCGGCTCCGGTTCACGTTTCCGTATCCCGCGGCAGCGACCCGGCGCCCTCCCGAAACTAGGAGACACCTTGAAGCGCGAGATCCACCCCGAGTACGTCGAGACGCAGGTCAGCTGCACCTGTGGCGCGTCGTTCACCACCCGCAGCACGATCAGCAGCGGTGCCATCCGCGCCGACGTCTGCTCCGAGTGCCACCCGTTCTACACGGGCAAGCAGAAGATCCTCGACACCGGTGGCCGTGTGGCCCGC
Organism: Streptomyces sp. NPDC005820; assembly: GCF_040630255.1. Lineage (NCBI taxonomy): Bacteria > Bacillati > Actinomycetota > Actinomycetes > Kitasatosporales > Streptomycetaceae > Streptomyces > Streptomyces sp. NPDC005820. Next base: position 80,801 of record NZ_JBEXXE010000005.1, on the reverse strand, counting down.
TTCGAGGCCCGCTTCGGCAAGGCTGCCGCCGGCTCCAAGAAGTAGCGAGCCCTTTTTCGCCGGTCCACGGCCGTGCCCCCGCCCGGGGTGCGCCGGGACCGGCGTTTTTGGTCGTTCGCCTTCATCCACGCCACAGCATTTCAGGAGCCCACCATGTTCGAGGCAGTCGAGGAGTTGGTCGGTGAGCACGCCGACCTGGAGAAGAAGCTCGCCGACCCGTCGGTCTTCGCCGACCAGGCCAACGCGCGCAAGCTGAACAAGCGCTACGCCGAGCTCACCCCGATCGTCGCCACGTACCGCTCCTGGAAGCAGACCGGCGACGACATCGAGACCGCGCGCGAGTTCGCCGCCGACGACCCCGACTTTGCCGCCGAGGCCAAGGTGCTGGACAAGCAGCGCGAGGAACTGACCGAGAAGCTGCGGCTGCTGCTCGTGCCCCGGGACCCGTCCGACGACAAGGACGTCATCCTGGAGATCAAGGCCGGCGCCGGCGGCGACGAGTCCGCGCTGTTCGCGGGCGATCTGCTGCGCATGTACCTGCGGTACGCCGAGCGCGTCGGCTGGAAGACCGAGATCATCGACGCCACCGAGTCCGAGCTGGGCGGCTACAAGGACGTCCAGGTCGCCGTGAAGACCAAGGGCGGCCAGGGCGCCACCGAGCCCGGCCAGGGCGTCTGGGCGCGGCTGAAGTACGAGGGCGGCGTGCACCGGGTGCAGCGCGTGCCGGCGACCGAGTCGCAGGGCCGGATCCACACCTCGGCGGCCGGTGTCCTCGTCACCCCCGAGGCGGAGGAGGTCGACGTCGAGATCAACCCGAACGATCTCCGCATCGACGTGTACCGGTCGTCCGGACCGGGTGGCCAGTCCGTCAACACCACCGACTCCGCGGTGCGCATCACGCACATTCCCACCGGAGTCGTCGCCTCCTGCCAGAACGAGAAGAGCCAGTTGCAGAACAAGGAGCAGGCGATGCGTATCCTGCGCTCCAGGCTCCTCGCCGCGGCGCAGGAGGAGGCGGAGCGGGAGGCCGCCGACGCCCGCCGCAGCCAGGTCCGCACCGTCGACCGCTCCGAGAAGATCCGCACGTACAACTTCCCGGAGAACCGCATCTCGGACCACCGCGTCGGCTTCAAGTCGTACAACCTGGACCAGGTCCTGGACGGCGACCTCGACGCGGTGATCCAGGCCTGCGTCGACGCGGACTCGGCCGCCAAGCTCGCCGCCGCGTAACAACGGCACGTACGAGTACCACCACGGAGGACTTGCGTGAACCTGCTGCTCTCGGAGGTGGCCCAGGCCACCCAGCGGCTGGCCGACGCCGGCGTGCCCTCGCCGCGCAACGACGCGGAGGAGCTCGCCGCGTTCGTGCACGGTGTGAAGCGCGGCGGACTGCACTCCGTGAAGGACTCCGACTTCGACGCCCGCTACTGGGAGGTCATCGCCCGGCGTGAGCAGCGCGAGCCGCTGCAGCACATCACCGGGCGCGCCTACTTCCGCTATCTGGAGCTCCAGGTCGGCCCCGGGGTCTTCGTGCCGCGTCCCGAGACCGAGTCGGTCGTCGGGTGGGCCATAGACGCCGTACGGGCCATGGACGTCGTGGAGCCGTGCATCGTCGACCTGTGCACCGGCTCCGGCGCCATCGCGCTCGCCCTCGCCCAGGAGGTGCCACGCTCCAGCGTGTACGCGGTGGAGCTGTCCGAGGACGCCCTGGTGTGGACCCGCAAGAACATGGAGGGGTCCCGCGTCGACCTGCGCCAGGGCAACGCCCTGGACGCCTTCCGCGACCTCGACGGGCAGGTCGACCTGGTCGTCTCCAACCCGCCGTACATCCCGCTGACCGAGTGGGAGTACGTCGCTCCCGAGGCGCGGGACTACGACCCGAACATGGCGCTGTTCTCCGGCGAGGACGGCCTCGACCTCATCCGCGGTCTGGAACGGACCGCGCACCGGCTCCTGCGCCCGGGCGGTGTCGTCGTCATCGAGCACGCCGACACCCAGGGCGGCCAGGTGCCGTGGATCTTCACCGAGGAGCGGGGCTGGGCCGACGCGGCCGACCACCCGGACCTCAACAACCGCCCCCGCTTCGCGACCGCCCGCCGGGCGATGCCGTGAACACCGCGATCACCGCTCACGTGAACACCCATCTGACTTCTGTCCAGCAGTACGTGCACGAGGAGGCCCGCTAGACATGGCTCGGCGATACGACACCAACGACGCGACCGACCGCGTGACCGGTCTGCGCGAGGCCGCGTCCGCCGTCCGCCGGGGCGAGCTCGTGGTCCTTCCGACCGACACGGTGTACGGCATCGGCGCCGACGCGTTCTCCAAGGAGGGCGTGGGCGATCTGCTGGAGGCCAAGGGCCGGGGCCGCAACATGCCCACCCCCGTCCTCATCGGCTCCCCGAACACCCTGCACGGCCTGGTCACGGACTTCTCCGAGCTGGCCTGGGAGCTGGTCGACGCGTTCTGGCCGGGCGCGCTGACGCTCGTCGCCAAGCACCAGCCGTCCCTGCAGTGGGACCTGGGCGACACCCGGGGCACGGTCGCCGTGCGCATGCCGCTGCACCCGGTCGCCATCGAGCTGCTGACCGAGGTCGGCCCCATGGCGGTCTCCTCCGCCAACCTCACGGGCCACCCGGCGCCGGAGAACTGCGACTACGCCCAGGAGATGCTCGGCGACTCCGTCTCCGTCTACCTCGACGGCGGCCCGACCCCCGGCAACGTCCCGTCCTCGATCGTCGACGTCAGCCGCGAGATCCCGCTGCTGCTGCGCGAGGGGGCGATCACGGCCGACGAGCTGAGGAAGGTCGTACCCGACCTCGAGGTGGCGAATTGACAGCCCCTGACGCGGGGCGTGGCATAGGCAACGGGGAACGCGCCGCGGAGATCACGACGACCTTCGTCGGACTTCCGCGCGACACCTTCCGCATCCTCCACGTCAGCACCGGCAATGTCTGCCGCTCACCCATCACCGAGCGGCTGACCCGGCATTTCCTGTCGCAGCGGCTCGGGGTGCTGGGCGGCGGGATGATCGTGGAGAGCGCGGGCACCTGGGGCCACGAGGGCGCGCCGATGGAGGCCAACGCGGAGACCGTGCTGGCCGACTTCGGCGCGGACCCCACCGACTTCGTCGGCCGTGAACTGCTCGACGAGCACGTCATCATGGCCGACCTCGTCCTGACCGCGACCCGCGACCACCGCGCGCAGGTCATCTCCATGGGGCACTCCGCGGGCCTGCGCACCTTCACCCTGAAGGAATTCACCCGCCTGGTGAACGCGATCGACCCGGCCACCCTCCCCCCACTGGACGAGGGCGTGGTCCGCCGCGCCCGCGCCCTGGTCCGCGCCGCCGCCGCCCTGCGCGGCTGGCTGCTGGCGCCGACGCTGGAGGCGGACGAGGTGTACGACCCGTACGGTGCGCCGCTGCCGTTCTTCCGTTCGATCGGCGACGAGATACATCAGGCCCTGGATCCGGTGGTGACGGCGCTGACGGGTGTTCCCGCGCGGATGTAGGCGGAGCGGGGCGGGCGGGGCCCGGAGGGCGGGCCTACATTGGACGTACGGCACCGTCGACGTCCCGGAGTTCGTCATGTCGGTCACTCATGCCCCCGTCGCGGCCGATGCGGATGTCCTGCGGCGGCAGGACCCCGAGATGGCCGAGGTCCTGCTCGGGGAGGCGACGCGGCAGGCGTCGACGCTGCAGCTGGTCGCCGCCGAGAACTTCTGCTCCCCGGCCGTGCTGGCCGCGCTGGGCTCGCCGCTCGCCAACAAGTACGCCGAGGGGTATCCGGGCGCCCGGCACCACGGGGGCTGCGAGATCGTCGACGTGGCCGAGCGGCTCGCCGTGGAGCGGGCCAAGCGGCTGTTCGGGGCCGAGCACGCCAATGTGCAGTCCCATTCCGGGTCCTCCGCCGTCCTCGCCGCGTACGCGGCCCTGCTGCGCCCCGGCGACACCGTCCTCGCCCTCGGGCTGCCCTACGGCGGTCATCTCACCCACGGCTCGCCCGCGAACTTCTCCGGGCGCTGGTTCGACTTCGTGCCGTACGGGGTGGACGCGGAGACCGGGCTGATCGACCACGAGCAGGTGCGGACGCTGGCCCGCAGCCATCGGCCCAAGGCGATCGTGTGCGGTTCGATCGCCTACCCGCGCCATGTCGACTACGCCTTCTTCCGGGCCGTGGCGGACGAGGCCGGCGCCTATCTCATCGCCGACGCGGCCCACCCCATCGGGCTGGTCGCCGGGGGAGCGGCGCCCTCTCCGGTGCCGTACGCCGACATCGTGTGCGCCACCACCCACAAGGTGCTGCGGGGACCGCGCGGCGGGATGCTGCTGTGCGGGAGCGAGCTGGCGGAGCGGGTGGACCGGGCGGTGTTCCCGTTCACCCAGGCCGGAGCGCAGATGCACACGATCGCCGCGAAGGCGGTCGCGTTCGGCGAGGCGTCGACGGAGGCGTTCGCGGTGTACGCCCATCAGGTGATCGCCAATGCGCGGGTGCTCGCGGCGCGGCTGGCGCAGGAGGGGCTGGCGGTGACGACGGGCGGCACCGACACCCACCTCATCACGGTCGACCCGGCGCCCCTCGGCGTCGACGGGCGCTCCGCGCGCGGCCTGCTCGCGGCCGCCGGGATCGTCCTGGACTGCTGTGCGCTGCCGCACGCCGATGTGCGCGGGCTCAGGCTGGGCACGGCCGCGGTGACCACCCAGGGCATGCGGGAGGAGGAGATGGCGGGCGTCGGGGCGCTGATGGGGGGCGTGCTGCGCGGCCGGGTCGAGGCCGAGCGGGCCCGTGCGGAGGTACGGGAACTGGCCATGGCCTTCCCGCCGTATCCCGGCTGATACAGGGGGTTCCGCAGGCGTGGGGGCGGAGAATCCGGGTACGCGCGCTGGCGTGAAACGCCCCCGTGCTCCCACGCTCACAGCCCCACGTGCAACCATCGTCGCTACCCGGAAGTCCCCACACATATGCGCCGTGTGTGAGTCGATCGCTAGGGTGTGGGGCTGAGATGGCCAGCGAGACCTGTGGGGAAGCCTGTGCGTGAATACCTGCTGACGCTCTGCATCACGGCCGCGGTGACGTATCTGCTGACCGGGCCGGTACGGAAGTTCGCGATCGTGGCAGGCGCGATGCCGGAGATCAGGGCCCGTGACGTGCACCGGGAACCCACTCCGCGGCTCGGCGGGATCGCCATGTTCTTCGGGCTGTGCGCGGGGCTGCTGGTCGCGGACCATCTCACCAACCTCAACGAGGTCTTCGAGAAGTCGAACGAACCGCGCGCCCTGCTCTCGGGCGCCGCGCTGATCTGGCTGATCGGCGTCCTGGACGACAAGTTCGAGATCGACGCGCTGCTGAAGCTGGGCGGCCAGATGATCGCCGCGGGCGTGATGGTCATGCAGGGTCTGACGATCCTGTGGCTGCCGATCCCGACGGTCGGCACGGTCGCGCTGACCCAGTGGCAGGGCACCCTGCTGACGGTGGCGCTGGTCGTGATCACCATCAACGCGGTCAACTTCGTGGACGGCCTCGACGGGCTCGCGGCCGGCATGGTGTGCATCGCCGCCGCCGCGTTCTTCATGTACACGTACCGCATCTGGTACTCGTACGGCATCGAGGCCGCCGCCCCCGCGACCCTGTTCGCGGCCATCCTCATGGGCATGTGCCTGGGCTTCCTGCCGCACAACATGCACCCCGCGCGGATCTTCATGGGCGACTCGGGCTCGATGCTGATCGGCCTGGTGCTGGCGGCGGGCGCGATCTCCGTCACGGGCAACGTCGACCCGGACAACCTCTTCGGCGGCTCCGAGCGCTCCACCGTGCACCAGATGGTGCCGGTCTACATTCCGCTGGTGATGCCGCTGACGATCATCGCGATCCCGGCCGCCGACCTGATCCTGGCCATCGTGCGCCGCACCTGGCGCGGCCAGTCGCCGTTCGCCGCGGACCGCGGGCATCTGCACCACCGGCTCCTGGAGATCGGCCACTCGCACAGCCGGGCGGTGCTGATCATGTACTTCTGGTCGGGCCTGATCGCGTTCGGCGCGCTCGCCTACTCCGTCAACGCGGCCTCCATGTGGATCGTCCTCGGTGTGATGTTCCTCAGCGGGCTCGGTCTGGTGCTGCTCCTGCTGCCGCGCTTCACACCGCGTGCCCCGCGCTGGGCGGAGGCGTTCGTGCCGCCGCGCTACCGCCGCCGCCGGTCCGCAGAGCTGGCCGCGGAGGCCGCGCTGGCCGCCGCCGAGGGGGCCGAGCCGCAGCCGCGTACGCCCGTGACGGTCGGGGTCTCCGGGGTCAACGGAGCGACCGCCGTGGGCTCTCGCTCACGGTCGGCAAGGTAAGAATCTGACTAGAGCATTGCCAAGTCGTGGGGTAAGGGAGCGAGGGCAAAGCTCCCCAATATCAGACAACTCGGCGCTGTTTCTGCACAGACGCGCACTGTCACTCTCATGTGTGACAGCGGGCACACCATCCAGGTAAAGACCTCATCAAATAGTTTGTGATACGGTTCACGAGAACCCCGGACACAGCCGAAGGGCCGTAGTGCGACGGCCCCTTGGCGCGAGGTAGGCGTGAGGTCTTTCGCCCCTCGAACCGGGACTACGCTCGTCCATGACGACACCCTGCCCCCATTGAAAGCGGAGTTGCCGCCATGCCGTCCAACGACGTCCGGATCCTGGCCCAGGCCGCCGTGCCCACAGTTGCCGCCGGCGCGATCGCAGCCGTCGTCAGCGGTGTGGTCGCGGGTGGAAAGGGAGCCATCGGCGCCGTCGTCGGCACGGTCATCGTGATCGCGTTCATGGGGATCGGCCTCTACGTCCTGCAGCGCACCGCCAAATCGCTTCCGCAGCTGTTCCAGATGATGGGCCTGATGCTCTACGCGGCGCAGATCCTGCTGCTGTTCGTCTTCATGGCCGCGTTCAAGAACACGACGCTGTTCAACCCCCGGGCCTTCGCCATCACGCTCGTCGTCACCACGATCGCCTGGATCGCCGCGCAGACCCGTGCGCACATGAAGGCCAAGATCCTTTACGTCGAACCCGATTCGGCCTCCTCCTCGAGCACCTCGCGTTCCTCGAAGAGCGAGAAGCCCGAAAAATCGGGGCACTCGTCGTGAGGGGTAGGGCCGGGATAAAGACGTCTGAGATCTCCTGCTATCGTCCGGTGCCAACTGCGGCATCGCGGGCGCGGGCATCCCAGCTGACGCCTGCTCAAGCGCGAGGCGAGATGCCCCTCAGCCGCCCCCACATCCGAAACACCAGTCCCGTGCCGAAACGCGGCAGTACGCCGCGCCGACACAACGAGGTTGCCGTACCTATGCGCCACGACGAAGGAGCCCGCGGTGAGTGCTGACCCGACGCAGGTGCTCGCTTTCGAGACCGACTGCCACCTGTTCGACGGTTGTGGCTTCCCGGCTCCGGGCCTGCACTCGTTCCTGTTCGAGCCGCTCTTCGGCGACGCGGACGGCAACGCGTACTTCAACAAGACGATGCTGCTGGCGCTGCTCGGCTCGATCATCATCGTCGGCTTCTTCTGGGCCGCCTTCGCCCGACCGAAGGTCGTCCCCGGCAAGCTCCAGATGGTCGCCGAGGCCGGCTACGACTTCGTCCGCCGCGGCGTCGTCTACGAGACGATCGGCAAGAAGGAGGGCGAGAAGTACGTCCCGCTGGTCGTCTCGCTGTTCTTCTTCGTCTGGATGATGAACCTCTGGTCGATCATCCCGATCGCCCAGTTCCCGGTCACCGCGATCATCTCGTACCCCGCGGCCCTCGCCGGCATCGTCTACATCCTGTGGGTCTCGCTGACCTTCAAGCGCCACGGCTTCGTCGGCGCCTGGAAGAACTTCAGCGGTTACGACAAGTCCCTCGGCGCGGTCCTGCCGATGGTCATGTTCCTCGAACTGCTCTCGAACCTCGTCGTGCGGCCGTTCACCCACGCCGTCCGGCTCTTCGCGAACATGTTCGCCGGCCACACGCTGCTGCTGCTCTTCACGATCGCCAGCTGGTACATGCTCAACGGCATCGGCATCGCCTACTCCGGCGTCTCGTTCGTGATGGTCATCGTGATGACGGCCTTCGAGCTGTTCATCCAGGCCGTGCAGGCGTACGTCTTCGTCCTGCTGACCTGCACCTTCATCCAGGGCGCGCTCGCCGAGCACCACTGAGCCAGCCCGACCCCCCATAGACATCCGGTGGCCAACCCCCACCGGTCCTTGAAAGAGAAGGAAGAACCGGCATGTCCGCTCTCCAGACCCTTGCAGCCGGCGTCGAGATCAAGGGCAACCTCGGCTCGATCGGCTACGGCCTCGCGGCGATCGGCCCGGGCGTCGGCGTCGGCATCATCTTCGGTAACGGCACCCAGGCTCTCGCCCGTCAGCCCGAGGCTGCCGGTCTGATCCGCGCCAACCAGATCCTCGGCTTCGCCTTCTGTGAGGCGCTCGCCCTCATCGGTCTGGTCATGCCGTTCGTCTACCCGACCTCCTGATCCGTCGGACCGCCCCTTTCGACGAAAGGCACTGATATGAGCCCCCTGGTTCAGCTGGCGGCTGAGGAAGCGGAAAACCCGCTCATCCCGCCGATTCCGGAGCTCGTGATCGGCCTGATCGCCTTCGTCATCGTCTTCGGCTTCCTCGCCAAGAAGCTCCTCCCGAACATCAACAAGGTTCTGGAAGAGCGTCGCGAGCAGATCGAGGGCGGTATCGAGAAGGCCGAGGCCGCTCAGACCGAGGCCCAGAGCGTGCTCGAGCAGTACAAGGCTCAGCTCGCCGAGGCCCGCCACGAGGCCGCGCGCCTGCGCCAGGAGGCTCAGGAGCAGGGCGCCACGCTCATCGCGGAGATGCGCGCGGAAGGCCAGCGGCAGCGCGAGGAGATCGTCGCCGCCGGTCACGCCCAGATCGAGGCCGACCGCAAGGCCGCCGCGTCCGCGCTGCGTCAGGACGTCGGCAAGCTCGCCACCGAACTGGCCGGCAAGCTCGTCGGCGAGTCCCTCGAGGACCACGCCCGCCAGAGCCGTGTCATCGACCGTTTTCTCGACGAACTCGATGACAAGGCGACGAAGGCCGAGGCGTCGCGATGAACGGAGCGAGCCGCGAGGCCCTGGCAGCCGCACGTGAGCGCCTCGACGCGCTGACGGACTCCACCTCCGTGGACGCCGCGCAGCTCGCGGGCGAGCTGGCGGCGGTCACCGCGCTGCTCGACCGCGAGGTGTCGCTGCGTCGGGTCCTCACCGACCCGGCGCAGGCCGCAGAGGCCAAGGCCGAGCTGGCCCAGCGCCTGCTCGGCTCCCAGGTCAGCGGCACCACCGCCGACCTGGTCTCCGGCCTGGTGCGTTCCCGCTGGTCGCAGTCGCGCGACCTGGTGGACGCCCTGGAGGAGCTGGCGAACATCGCCGACCTCACCGCCGCGCAGAAGGCCGGCGCGCTCGACGACGTCGAGGACGAGCTGTTCCGCTTCGGGCGGATCGTCTCCTCCAACACCGAGCTGCGCGCCGCACTGACCGACCGGAAGGCCACCGCCTCGGCCAAGGGCGAGCTGCTGCGCAGCCTGCTCGGCAGCCGTGCCGACGCGGCCACCGTTCGACTGGTGACGCGCCTTGTGACCGCTCCGCGGGGACGTAGCCTGGAAGCGGGACTCGAGTCCCTGTCCAAGCTCGCCGCCGAGCGCCGCGATCGCGTCGTGGCCGTCGTCACGTCGGCCGTGCCGCTGAGCGACGCGCAGAAGCGACGCCTCGGCGCCGCCCTCGCGAAGCTCTACGGGCGCCAGATGCACCTCAACCTCGACGTGGACCCCGAGGTCGTCGGCGGGATCCGGGTGCAGGTCGGCGACGAGGTGATCAACGGCTCCCTCGCGGACCGCATCGAGGACGCCGCCCGCCGCATGGCGAGCTAGCAGCAACCCATATACGCAGTACGTACGCAAGCGGCCCTGGTTGGGCCGTGCAGAGGATTCACCTCTTTCAGGGGGGAGTCCGTCGTTGAGACATCCCCCCAAAGTGAAACTTCGGGCCCAACAAGGAGAGCAGGGAACCCAGATGGCGGAGCTCACGATCCGGCCGGAGGAGATCCGGGACGCGCTGGAGAACTTCGTCCAGTCGTACAAGCCGGACGCGGCCTCGCGCGAGGAGGTCGGTACGGTCACCCTTGCCGGCGACGGCATCGCGAAGATCGAGGGTCTTCCCTCGGCCATGGCCAACGAACTGCTGAAGTTCGAGGACGGCACCCTCGGCCTCGCGCTCAACCTCGAAGAGCGTGAGATCGGTGCCGTCGTCCTCGGTGAGTTCAGCGGCATCGAGGAGGGGCAGCCGGTCACCCGTACCGGCGAGGTCCTCTCCGTCGCGGTGGGCGAGGGCTACCTCGGCCGCGTCGTCGACCCGCTCGGCAACCCGATCGACGGCCTCGGCGAGATCGAGACGTCCGGCCGCCGCGCCCTGGAGCTTCAGGCTCCGGGCGTCATGGCCCGTAAGTCGGTGCACGAGCCGATGGAGACCGGCTACAAGGCCGTCGACGCGATGACCCCGATCGGCCGTGGCCAGCGTCAGCTGATCATCGGTGACCGCCAGACCGGCAAGACCGCCCTGGCCGTCGACACGATCATCAACCAGCGCGACAACTGGCGCTCCGGTGACGTGAACAAGCAGGTCCGCTGCGTCTACGTCGCCATCGGCCAGAAGGGCTCGACCATCGCCTCCGTGCGTGGCGCCCTCCAGGAGGCCGGCGCGCTGGAGTACACGACCATCGTCGCCGCCCCGGCGTCCGACCCGGCCGGCTTCAAGTACCTGGCGCCGTACACCGGCTCGGCCATCGGCCAGCAGTGGATGTACGAGGGCAAGCACGTCCTGATCATCTTCGACGACCTGTCGAAGCAGGCCGACGCCTACCGCGCCGTGTCGCTGCTGCTGCGCCGCCCGCCGGGCCGCGAGGCCTACCCGGGCGACGTCTTCTACCTGCACTCCCGTCTGCTGGAGCGCTGCGCGAAGCTCTCCGACGAGCTGGGCAAGGGCTCGATGACCGGTCTGCCGATCGTCGAGACCAAGGCCAACGACGTCTCGGCGTTCATCCCGACCAACGTCATCTCCATCACCGACGGCCAGTGCTTCCTGGAGTCGGACCTGTTCAACGCCGGTCAGCGCCCCGCGCTGAACGTCGGTATCTCCGTCTCCCGAGTCGGTGGTTCCGCGCAGCACAAGGCGATGAAGCAGGTCTCCGGCCGCCTCCGCCTCGACCTCGCCCAGTACCGTGAGCTGGAGGCGTTCGCCGCCTTCGGTTCCGACCTGGACGCCGCGTCGAAGGCCCAGCTGGAGCGCGGTCAGCGCCTGGTCGAGCTGCTCAAGCAGGCTCAGTACCAGCCGATGCCGACCGAGGACCAGGTCGTCTCCGTGTGGGCCGGTACCACCGGCAAGATGGACGACGTCCCGGTCGCCGACGTCCGCCGCTTCGAGAAGGAGCTCCTGGAGTACCTGCACCGCTCGGAGCAGGGCCTCATGACCTCCATCAAGGAGGGCGGCAAGATGTCGGACGACACCCTCACCGCTGTTGCCGACGCCATCGCCGACTTCAAGAAGCAGTTCGAGACCTCGGACGGCAAGCTTCTCGGCGAGGACGCCCCGGCCGCGGCCAAGTGACGTAAGGAAGGGACCTGACTCATGGGAGCTCAGCTCCGGGTCTACAAGCGTCGCATCCGATCCGTCACCGCGACCAAGAAGATCACCAAGGCGATGGAGATGATCGCCGCCTCGCGCGTCGTCAAGGCGCAGCGCAAGGTGGCGGCCTCCACGCCGTACGCGACCGAGCTCACCCGCGCGGTCACGGCGGTGGGCACCGGCTCGAACACGAAGCACCCGCTCACCACGCAGGCCGAGACGGTCGTGCGGTCCGCGGTGCTGCTCCTGACGAGCGACCGCGGTCTCGCCGGCGCCTTCAACTCCAACGCCATCAAGGCCGCGGAGCAGCTGACGGCGCGCCTCGAGGCCGAGGGCAAGCAGGTCGACACGTACATCGTCGGCCGGCGTGGTCTCGCGCACTACAACTTCCGTGAGCGCAAGGTCGCGGAGTCGTGGTCGGGCTTCACGGACGAGCCGACGTACGCGGACGCCAAGACGGTCGCGGCCCCCCTGATCGAGGCCATCGAGAAGGACACGGCGGACGGCGGCGTGGACGAGATCCACATCGTCTTCACCGAGTTCGTGTCGATGATGACGCAGACGGCGCTCGACGACCGCCTGCTGCCGCTCAGCCTCGAAGCCGTGACATCAACGGCTGCCGCCGCGGGGGCCAAGGAGGCGAAGCCGGCGGGCGAGATCCTTCCGCTCTACGACTTCGAGCCCTCGGCGGAGGACGTCCTCGACGCCCTTCTGCCGCGCTACGTGGAGAGCCGCGTCTACAACGCTCTCCTCCAGTCGGCAGCCTCGAAGCACGCCGCCACGCGGCGCGCGATGAAGTCGGCGACCGACAACGCAGGAGAGCTCATCGAGACGCTCTCCCGCCTTGCCAACGCGGCCCGCCAGGCCGAAATCACCCAGGAAATCAGCGAGATCGTCGGTGGCTCCGCAGCCCTGGCCGACGCGACCGCGGGGAGTGACAGGTAATGACGACGACAGTTGAGACGGCCGTTGCCACGGGCCGCGTCGCCCGGGTCATCGGCCCGGTCGTCGACGTGGAATTCCCCGTCGACGCCATGCCGGAGATCTACAACGCCCTTCACGTCGAGGTCGCCGACCCGGCGAACGAGGGCGAGAAGAAGACGCTGACCCTCGAGGTCGCCCAGCACCTGGGTGACGGCCTGGTCCGCACGATCTCGATGCAGCCCACCGACGGTCTGGTCCGCCAGGCCCCGGTCACCGACACCGGCACGGGCATCACCGTTCCGGTCGGCGACTTCACCAAGGGTAAGGTGTTCAACACCCTCGGTGAGGTGCTGAACGTCGACGAGAAGTACGAGGGCGAGCGCTGGTCCATCCACCGCAAGGCCCCGAACTTCGACGAGCTCGAGTCGAAGACCGAGATGTTCGAGACCGGCGTCAAGGTCATCGACCTTCTCACCCCGTACGTCAAGGGTGGAAAGATCGGTCTGTTCGGTGGTGCCGGCGTCGGCAAGACGGTGCTCATCCAGGAGATGATCTACCGCGTCGCCAACAACCACGACGGTGTCTCCGTGTTCGCCGGTGTCGGTGAGCGCACCCGTGAGGGCAACGACCTCATCGAGGAGATGGCCGACTCGGGCGTCATCGACAAGACCGCGCTGGTATTCGGCCAGATGGACGAGCCCCCGGGCACCCGTCTGCGCGTGGCCCTCGCGGGTCTGACCATGGCGGAGTACTTCCGCGATGTGCAGAAGCAGGACGTGCTGTTCTTCATCGACAACATCTTCCGCTTCACGCAGGCCGGTTCCGAGGTGTCGACCCTGCTCGGCCGTATGCCCTCCGCGGTGGGCTACCAGCCGAACCTGGCCGACGAGATGGGTCTCCTCCAGGAGCGCATCACCTCGACCCGTGGTCACTCGATCACCTCGATGCAGGCGATCTACGTCCCCGCGGACGACCTGACCGACCCGGCCCCGGCCACCACCTTCGCCCACCTCGACGCGACGACGGTGCTCTCCCGTCCGATCTCGGAGAAGGGCATCTACCCGGCCGTGGACCCGCTGGACTCCACGTCCCGCATCCTGGACCCGCGCTACATCGCGGCGGACCACTACAACACCGCCATGCGCGTCAAGACGGTCCTGCAGAAGTACAAGGACCTCCAGGACATCATCGCGATCCTCGGTATCGACGAGCTCGGCGAGGAGGACAAGCTCACCGTCCACCGCGCCCGTCGTGTGGAGCGCTTCCTGTCCCAGAACACCCACGTCGCCAAGCAGTTCACCGGCGTCGACGGGTCGGACGTGCCGCTGGACGAGTCGATCACCGCGTTCAACGCGATCATCGACGGTGAGTACGACCACTTCCCGGAGCAGGCGTTCTTCCTCTGCGGTGGCATCGAGGACCTCAAGGCCAACGCCAAGGAGCTGGGCGTCTCCTGATCTCGGACTGCCCGAGAACGTGTGAGGGGGCGGGCGCGTCCCGCCCCCTCACTCACGCCCACTAGACTTAGTAACCAACACCCGGCAGATCCGCCGGGTGGTGACCCGAGGAGCCACCTTGGCTGCTGAGCTGCACGTCGCGCTGGTCGCGGCCGACCGAGAGGTCTGGTCCGGCGAGGCCACCCTGGTCGTCGCGCGCACCACGTCCGGCGACATCGGCGTCATGCCCGGTCACCAGCCGCTGCTCGGTGTGCTGGAGTCGGGCCCGGTGACCATCCGTACGAGTGAGGGTGGGACGGTCGTCGCCGCGGTGCACGGCGGTTTCATCTCGTTCGCGGACAACAAGCTGTCGCTGCTGGCCGAGACCGCCGAGCTGTCGGACGAGATCGACGTCCAGCGCGAGGAGCGCGAGCTCGAGCGCGCGAAGGCGGAGGGCGACGCCATCGCCGAACGCCGTGCGGACGTACGACTGCGTGCGGCGGCCTCGCGCTGACAACCCGGCGCGGAGCTGTATGACGTCACTCAGCCGCGGTCGGCACCGGAGCAATCCGGAGCCGACCGCGGCTGAGGCAGATATGGATGTTTTTTCCGTTCCGTTACCTATTTTCGGTACCTAGGAGACGAGGAGGTCGGTGTCGATGGTCCTCGCTCTGACTGTGTGCGGAATCGTCGTGGCCCTGGTGGTGCTGGGGCTGTTCGTCTTCGGTCTGCGCCGCAGACTCATCCAGCGCTCCGGTGGCACCTTCGACTGTTCCCTGCGCTGGGACGTCCCCGAGAAACCGGACACCAGCGGCAAGGGCTGGAGCTACGGCGTCGCCCGCTACAACGGCGACCGCATCGAGTGGTACCGCGTCTTCTCGTACGCCTACCGTCCCCGCCGTGTCCTGGAGCGCGCCTCGATCGAGGTGGCCGGCCGCCGGCTCCCCGAGGGCGAGGAGGAGCTGGCCCTGCTGTCCGACGCGGTGATCCTCGCCTGCTCCCACCAGGGCGTCCGCCTGGAACTCGCGATGAGCGAAGACGCGCTGACCGGTTTTCTCGCGTGGCTGGAAGCAGCCCCGCCCGGTCAGCGCGTCAACGTCGCCTAGTCGCTCTTACGGGTAGTCGCCCTTACAGGTTGTTGCTGATGGCGCTCACCAGCTCCCCGTTGCCGGTGTCTCCGCTGAACTCCCAGAAGAACGCGCCGCCGAGCCCCTGGTTCTTGGCCCAGGTCATCTTCCCGGCGATGGTGGCCGGGGTGTCGTAGGACCACCAGTTGCTGCCGCAGTGCGCGTAGGCCGTGCCGGCGACGGTGCCGGTGGCCGGACAGGACGTCTTGAGGACCTTGTAGTCCTCGATGCCCTGCTCGTAGGTGCCCGCCGCGGCGCCCGTGGCGGTGCCGCCCGGGGCGTCCTGGGTGACACCGGTCCAGCCGCGGCCGTAGAAGCCGATGCCGATGAGCAGCTTGCTCGCGGGGACGCCCTTCGCCTTGAACTTGGCCATCGCGTCGGCGGTGGTGAACCCGGCCGTCGGGATGCCGCTGTACGAGGTGAGCGGGGAGTGCGGGGCGGTCGGGCCCTGGGCGGCCCAGGCGCCGAAGAAGTCGTACGTCATCACGTTGTACCAGTCGACGTAGTTCGCCGCGCCCGCGTAGTCGGCGGCGTCGATCTTGCCGCCGGAGGAGCCGTCGGCCGTGGTGGCCGCGGTGACCAGGTAGTTCGCGCCGAACTTGGCGCGCAGCGCGGACATCAGGTTCTTGAAGGCCGCCGCCCCGCTGCTGTCGCAGGACAGACCGCAGGCGTTCGGGTACTCCCAGTCGATGTCGATGCCGTCGAAGACATCGGCCCAGCGCGGGTCCTCGACCAGGTTGTAGCAGGACTGGGCGAAGGCCGTGGGGTTGGCCGCCGCCTGGGCGAAGCCGCCGGACCAGGTCCAGCCGCCGAAGGACCACAGCACCTTGATGTTCGGGTACTTCGCCTTCAGCTGCCTCAGCTGGTTGAAGTTGCCGCGCAGCGGCTGGTCCCAGGTGTCGGCGACGCCGCTGACGGACTGGTCGGCGGTGAAGGCCTTGTCGTAGTCGGCGTAGGAGTCACCGATCGCGCACTGTCCGTTGGTGACGTTGCCGAAGGCGTAGTTGATGTGTGTGATCTTCGCGGCGGAGCCGGAGGTCACCAGGTTCTTGACGTTGTAGTTGCGGCCGTAGATGCCCCACTCGGTGAAGTAGCCGAGCTTGACCTTGGAGCCGGTGGTCGGGGGAGTGGTGCCGCCCGTGGTGTGCACGGCGACCGCGCCGCTGACCGGTCCGGTCTGGTCGGCGGTGTCACGGGCCTGGACGGTGTAGGAGTAGTCGGTGCCGGCGGTGAGACCCGTGTCGGTGTACGAGGTCGTCGTCACCGTGGCGACCTTGGCGCCGTCGCGCAGCACGTCGTAGTTCTTGACGCCCTTGTCGTCGGTGGCGGCGGACCAGGTCAGCTTGGCCGAGGTGTCCGTGATGCCCGAGGCGGTGGGGGTGCCGGGCGCCGAGGGGGCCGCGTCGCCGGGGACCGTCGTACCGTCACAACTGTCGTTGTTCAGCTTGCAGTTGGACGGGGAGCCGGAGCCCGCGCCGTTGAAGCCGAAGGAGACCGAGGCGCCGGGGGCGAGGGTGCCGTTGTAGGACTTGTTCTTGGCGGTCCAGTGGGTGCCGGAGGAGGTGACGTCGGCGTCCCAGGCGGAGGTGACGGACGTACCGGAGGGGAAGTCCCACTCCACGGTCCAGGAGCTGAGGGAGGTGGTGCCGGTGTTCTTCACCGTCCACTTGCCCTCGAAGCCGGTGCCCCAGTCCTGGGTCTTGGCGTAGGTGGCGGTCGCCGTGGCGGCGGCTTGGGCGGGGCTCGCGAGACCGACCAGCCCGGCCAACGGCAGCAACAGGGTCGCGAACCCTGCCGCGGCTCTGTGTCCGAAGCGCATTCTGCGCCTCCTAGGGGGAGTTGGGGGGCGTGACTGAGCCTTCACGCCCACGGTGCCGCGAGAATAGAAAGGTCTGGACCACGGGTCAATAGGTCTGGACCACTCTCGTATACGGTTGCCGGATACTGCTGCTAGATCCCCAACTCCTGTGCCAGCACGGCCGCTTGGACCCGGCTGCGCAGCCCGAGCTTCCCCAGCAGTCGGCTCACGTGCGTCTTGACCGTCGCCTCCGCCATGTCCAGCCGCCCGGCGATCTGCGCGTTGGACAGCCCCTCCCCGAGACAGCCCAGCACCTCGCGCTCCCGCCGGGTGAGCGCCTCCAGTACGCCAGGGTCGGCGGCCGGCTCCCGCACCGGCCGGGCCGCGAACTCCGCGATCAGCCGCCGGGTCACGGCCGGCGCGATCAGCCCTTCGCCGCCGGCCACCGTACGGACCGCCGTCAGCAGATCCCGCGCCTCGGTGTGCTTCAGCAGAAACCCGGCCGCGCCCGCCCGCAACGCACCGAACACATAGGCGTCCAGATCGAAGGTGGTCAGCACCAGGACGTCCGCCAGCCCCTCCGCGACCACCTGACGGGTCGCCGCCACCCCGTCCAGCCGCGGCATCTGCACATCCATCAGCACCACGTCCGGCCGCAGCTCCCGCGCCAGCGCCACCGCCCGCTCCCCGTCCGCCGCCTCCCCGACCACCTCGATGTCGGGCGCACTGCGCAGGATGAGGACCAGCCCGGCACGCACGGCGGACTGGTCCTCGGCGACGAGCACACGGATCACGGGCGGTGTGACGGCGGATGTCACTGCGGGTCTCCTTCGGTGAGGGGGAGTGCGGCGCGTACGGTCCACAGGGCGCCCTCGGGCCCGGCCTCGAACGTGCCGCCGAGCAGCCCCGCCCGCTCCCGCATCCCCACCAGACCCGCCCCGGAGCCGGGGGCGCGCGGGCCGCCGTCCCGGTGGCCGTACGGGCTGCTCACCCGCACGTCGAGCAGCCCGTCCCGGCGGCCGAGGGACACGGTCACCGGGCCCGGGCAGGCGTGCTTGAGGGCATTGGTCAGCGACTCCTGGACGATCCGGTAGGCGGCGAGCTCCACGGGTGCCGGGACCCGGCCGGGACCGGCGTCCAGGGTGACGTCGAGGCCATTGGCGCGGGCGCCCTCGACCAGCGCGGCGAGGCCGTCGAGGGTCGGCGTCACGGAGGGCTCCCGCTCCCCGCCGCCGTCGCGCAGGATGCCGATCAGCCGCCGCATCTCCGTGAGCCCATCGACGCTGTTCTCCCGGATGACGGCCAGCGCCTGCCGGGAGGTCTCCGGGTCGTCGATCGACAGCGCGGCCGTGGAGTGGATGGCGATCGCCGACAGATGGTTGGCGACCATGTCGTGCAACTCCCTTGCCATCCGCGCCCGTTCGGCGAGGACCGCCTGGGAGCGGTCTATCTCGGCCAGCAGCGCGGTCTGTTCGGCGCGCAGCCGGGCCGCGTCGGCGGCGTCGCGGTGGTCGCGCACGATCCAGCCGGTGGCGGCGGGACCGAACGCCACCGCGCCGATCACCACACCGATCAGCAGTGCCTCGGGCCGCCGCCACACCGCGAACGGCACCACCGTGCCGGCCACCGTGAGCAGCCCGGTGATCCAGGGGATCCGGCGGGCCGAGGCGGGCGGTCCGTACACGACGGCGGCGTACACCAGGTCGGTGAACATCAGGATCGTGGCCAGACTGCCCTGGGTGACCGTGTCCAGGGCCAGCGCGGCCGTGCCGGTCAGCAGGGCGGCACGTGGCGCGGTCCTGCGCAGCAGCTCGCAGCCCGACATCACCACGAGCGGCACCAGGACCGGCCGGGCGCCGTCGAGGAGCGCGTTCGGCTCGGTGGCCGGCCGGGTGCTCAGGCCGAGGGCCATCAGCAGCAGCCCGCCGAGCAGCCCGCCGACCGCGAGGTACCCGTCGAAGCGATGGGGGCGGGGCGGACGTCGTACGGCCATGCCCTCCATCCAACACGGCCCGCGCGGCGCCCGCCTGCTGCCCGGGAACGGTCCTCGACTGCATCTTTCGATGTACGGCCGGCGCCTCGTGTGTACACGGTAGTGGGTACACTCAGGGTATGGACGAGTCCGCATCCGTACGTGAAGCCCGGGCCAATCTCGCGCGACTGCTCGACCGGGCGGAGGAGGGCGAGCCGACCGTCATCACCCGGGGCGGCGCTCCGGTGGCGGCCATCGTGCCCATAGAGGAGTACAACGCGCTGGAGGAGGCGGCCGACGAGCTGCTCGCGCGCAAGGCCCTTCAGACCCTCCAGGAGGAGAACGGCGAGCCGCGCGCCGCCCTCGCGGACGTGCTCGCGGACATCTTCGGCCCGCCGTCGGACGGCTCCGCGGCGGGCGTCGCGTGAAGTACGCCCTCGAGTTCACCGCCGCCGCCCGCCGTCAGCTACGGGCGCTCGATCAGACGACCGCGTTGCGCATCCTGCACGCGCTCAGCCGCCTGGGCGACGACCCTCATCGTGCCGACGCCGATGTGAAGAAGCTGTCGGGGCACGACGACCTCTACCGCCTGCGCGTCGGCGCCTGCCGGATCGCCTACGTCGTCGATGACGGCAAACTCGTCGTCCTCGTGGTCGAGGTGGGGCACCGCAGGGAGATCTACCGCCGTCCGTGACGGGCGTCAGCGCTCCCCGCCCGGCACCCAGAGCACGTCCCCGACGCCCTGGTTGGCCGTGCGCGCGAGGATGAAGAGGAGATCCGAGAGGCGGTTGAGGTAGGTCGCGGTGAGGGGGTTCATCGTCTCGGCGTGGGTCTCCAGGGCGGCCCACGTCGAGCGTTCGGCGCGGCGTACGACCGTGCAGGCCTGGTGGAGCAGGGCGGCGCCCGGGGTGCCGCCGGGGAGGATGAAGGAGCGGAGCTTCTCCAGCCGCTCGTTGAAGCGGTCGCAGTCCGCCTCCAGCCGGTCGACGTAGAACTGCTCGACCCGCAGCGGCGGGAACTGCGGGTTCTCCACCACCGGCGTCGACAGGTCCGCGCCCACGTCGAACAGGTCGTTCTGGACCCGGGTGAGGACCGCGACGACCTCCTCGGCCAGGCCGCCCAGCGCGATCGCGGTGCCGATGGCCGCGTTCGCCTCGTTGGCGTCGGCGTAGGCCGCGATCCGCAGGTCGGTCTTGGCGACCCGGCTCATGTCGCCGAGGGCGGTCGTGCCCTGGTCCCCGGTCCTGGTGTAGATGCGCGTCAGATTGACCATGCGGCCAATCTAGACCGTCCCCGACGATCCGCCGCGTTCGCTCGGTCACGTCCGCTCCACGAAGATCCAAACGGTGCGAATAGGCTTGAATCGGACAGGAATTGACGACGTGACCGGCGTCTCACGCCGTGAGACGTGAGACGCGTTACTAACCGGTCGCACAGCGCTCCACGAGCGCTAATCTCCGGCCGAGAGTCATACGTGAGCCATACGGCGAATGCGCCGGATGGTTGACGCCGGTGACATCCGACGCGAGAGCGGGCAGGGCTTACTCCAAGCGCCGAAACCGCACAGGCCCCAGGGGTCTCACCCTTGCGGGTGAATTCGGTATCGGTTCGCTCACAGACGGCAACCTCCGACCGCTTCGCGCAGTCAGAGCATGCAACACCGGACATCACACCGCGGAGCACGAGACGCACGCTTAGGGGAGCGCTATGCACATCAGGGGCGACCACGTCGAGCTGGTCGTCGGGGGCCGCCTCGACGTGCGCAGCGCGGCGGACGCCCGCACGGCCCTGCACACGGCCGTGGACGACGGCGTCGGCGACCTGGTGCTCGACCTGTCCGAACTGGACTCCTGGGACGCCACCGGGCTCGGCGTCATCATGGGCGTCCACCGACGGGCCGGCCGCTGCGGCCGACGCCTGGTGCTGCGCGGCGTACCCCCGCAGATGCAGCGCCTGCTGGTGGCCACCCGGCTGCACCGGATCCTAGCCATCGAGGGCGGCATCGGCGTGGAGTCCCTGCCCCGGGTCTGACCGAGAAGGCGCCGCGACCGGACCGCGGCAGGGGGTCCACCTGCGGCGAAACGTACGGCGGGCACCAATCCTCACCGGACTGTGACGTCTCGGACCGCGCGGCACCCCGGACTGTCGTAGATACTGTGCGAAGGTTTACGGTTCGTCTGCCCGCCGCCCTCGGCCCTCTACCGAGCGGGCACCGGACCAGAAGCGACAGCGCAGTGTGCAGCGAGGCCGGATGGGGCTACCGCCACACGACGCTCTTGGGGGGCTTGAACCCATGGACCCGACGAACCAGGGGCCCGAGGAGTACGGTCACGAGGGCGACGGCCGCGCGCCGCGCCCCCGCCCGTCCAGGGACCCCCTCACGCCCGACTTCGGCGCGCACACTCCCGGGCCCGCCCGCACGGTCCGGGTGGTCGCCGGCGAGCATCTGCTCACCGTCAACCCCGTGGACGGCAGCGAGATAGAACTCTGCCCGCCCACCGAGCGGCCCGGCCGCCCCGCCAAGCGCAGCGCCGAGGAGCGCGCCGAGTACGACGAGCGCGCCGCCCGGCCGCCCGCCCCGGCCGGCCCCGCCCGGCCCGAACAGCCCCTGCTCGGCCGCCAGGACGAACGCGAACAGCTGGTCCGCCTGCTCGCCCGCGGCCGCTCCGTCCGCCTCACCGGACCCTCCGGCTCCGGCCGCACCAGCCTCCTCGACCTGGTCGCCGAGGACTGCGAGGACCTCGCCCCCGACGGCGTCGTCCGCCTCTCCGGCTACGGCCGCACCCCGGCCGAACTGCTCCACGACCTCTTCCACACCGTCCACGACGCCGACCTCCACCGCCCCGACCCCGAGGAACTGCGCACCCTCGTCCGGGAGATCGGCGCCGTCGTGGTCGTCGACGACCTCGGCTTCGGCGGCGCGCTCCTCGACGAACTCCTCGACGCCACCCCCGAGTGCGCCTTCCTGCTCGGCGCCACCCCCGACACCCCGCTGCCCTCCGCCGACTCCGCCGTCGAGGACGTCGTCCTCAGCGGCCTCGACCGGGCCGGCGGCGTGGACGTCATCGAGCGCGCCGTGGGCCGCACCCTCACCGAGGAGGAGGCCAACTGGGCCGGCGACCTCTGGTTCGAGTCCGAGGGCCTGCCGCTGCGCTTCGTCCAGGCCGGCGCCCTCCTCCGGCAGCGCGACCAGCTCCGCGCCGACGTCGACGCCGTGGACGCGTTCGGCGTGTTCGAGGACGCCCGCCCGCTCGCCGCGCCCGTCGACGCCGGGGCCGGTGACGCCGAGGAGATACCCCTGCCCTCCCTCGGCGAGGCCGCCGCGCCCGCCCCGCTGCTCGCCGCCCGCCTCAGCCCCTCCGCCCGCGCCGCCCTGCGCTTCGCCGTCGCCCTCGGCGGCGAGGTCCCGCACCAGGCCCATCTGCCCGCCCTCGTCGGCGACACCCACGCCGACGCCGCCCTCGGCGAACTCGTCGCCTGCGGGCTCGTCTCCCCGGTCGGCGTCCGCTACCGGCTCGCCGCCGGCGTCCAGACCCAGCTGGAGGCCGCCGGATACGACGACGACACCGAGGCCCGCGCAGGGGCCGCCGCCCAGCACTACGCCTGGTGGGCCGGCCACCCCTCGGTCACCCCCGAACGGGTCTGCGCCGAGGCGGACGCCGTCCTCACCGCCCTCGCCCTCGTGGTGCCCACGACGACCCCGCCCGCCGAGGACGAGGAGGCCACCGCGGTCCGGCTCGCCCGCGCCGCGGCGCCCGCGTTCGCCGCCGGACTGCGCTGGAGCGCCTGGGAGAGCGCCCTGCACGAGGGCGCCGAGGCCGCCCGGCTCGCCGGGGAGTCCGCCGACCGCGCCTACTTCCACCACGAACTCGGCGTCCTCGCCCTGTGCGCCGGGGACCTCGACCGGGCCCGCTCCGAACTCGAGGCCTCCCTCGGGCTGCGCGGCGCCCTCACCGACAAGCGCGGCACCGTCGCCGGCCGCCGCGCCCTCGCCCTCGTCGCCGACGCCTCCGGGGACATCCCCGGCTTCGCCGCCGCGACCGTGGGCGAGGAGGTGCCCGACGCCCGCCACGAGGAGTCCGCCTCCCCGCCGCGCGGCATCCAGGCGGCGCTGCCGACCTACCCGCCGGAGGCCGAGACCCTCGTCCACCGCCCGGTGACCCCGCCGCCCTCCCCGGCCCCGCACCACCAGCGCCGGGGCGGCCTCAAGGGCCTCGCCAAGCGCAACCTCGTCGCGGCCGGGGCGGGCGCGCTCCTCGTCGCCGTCCTCGGCACGGTCGTCACGCTCGGCGCGACCTCCAACAACGACGCGGGCGACCCCGCCGACCGCGGCGGCGTCAACCCGTCCGCCAGCACCGGCCTCGACGACGGCGGCTCCGACACCGACACCCCGGGCGCCGACACCGGCACCGGCGACACGGGCACGGCGACCAGCCGGCCGACGGATCCGGGACCGGACGGGACGATGGGGACCTCGGACGATCCGACTCCGTCGGAGTCGGCTTCGGCCACGGAGGGGACGAGCGGTTCGACGGGGTCGACCGGGGGCGCCTCGCCGTCCCCGTCGCGGTCCACGTCGTCGAGCCCGTCCTCCCGGCCCTCGCCGTCGTCGAGCCCGTCGGCATCGAGCAGCTCGGGGACGGGCAGCTCGTCGTCGCCCTCGTCGAGTCCGTCGTCAAGCCCGTCCAGCTCGCCGAGCGGCAGCCCGGCGACGGCGAGCAGCTCGGTCTCCTCCGCCCCGGTCAGCTCCGCCAGCACTTCCCAGAGCGGCGGCGCGAGCGCGTCGGAGCCGGTGATCTGAGACACCCCCGGGCAACACCGAGGGCCGGGTTCCGCACCAGGAACCCGGCCCTCATCCTCGTAGAGACCGGCGTGGAACCGTTTCTCAGAACAGCCGCAGCTTGTCGTCCTCGATGCCGCGCAGGGCGTCGTAGTCCAGGACCTGGCAGCCGATGCCGCGGTCCGTGGCGAGGACGCGGGCCTGGGGCTTGATCTCCTGGGCGGCGAAGACGCCGCGCACCGGGGCGAGGTGCGGGTCGCGGTTCAACAGCTCGAGGTAGCGGGTGAGTTGCTCCACGCCGTCGATCTCGCCGCGCCGCTTGATCTCGACCGCGACCGTCTGCCCCTCCGCGTCCCGGCACAGGATGTCCACCGGGCCGATGGCCGTCATGTACTCGCGGCGGATGAGGGTGTAGCCCTCGCCGAGGGTCTCGATGCGGTCGGCGAGCAGCTCCTGGAGGTGCGCTTCCACGCCGTCCTTGATCAGGCCCGGATCGACGCCCAGTTCGTGCGAGGAGTCGTGGAGGATCTCCTCCATCGTGATGATGAGCTTCTCGCCGCCCTTGTTGACGACCGTCCAGACGCCTTCCTCGTCACCCGTGCCCTCCTTCAGCGTGCAGGGCGGCGACATCCAGTTCAGGGGCTTGTAGGCCCGGTCGTCCGCGTGGATCGAGACGCTGCCGTCCGCCTTCACCAGGATGAGACGGGGGGCGGAGGGGAGATGGGCGGTGAGCCGGCCGGCGTAGTCGACGGAGCACCGGGCGATGACGAGACGCATGGTCGGCAACGCTATCCGACACCTCGGGCCCCACGCGATTCGCCCACCCGTCTCCCGCCACCACCCTCAACCGAGGCCCTGCGGGCCGCACCTTTTGATCTGGAAAACGATCGTTCGGACTACGGCCGACTCTGGCCGATTGTGTGCCCCATAGGGACCGCCTATGTGCCCATTCTCCTGGTGCCGTCACGGTCAGTTGCCTACCGTAGTAAACGGGAGGTCGCGATGCGTGTACTCAGCGTTGCGGTGTTTTGGCATGGCGAACTCCCGTGCCCTGTCCGGCAACCCCTGCTCTCTTAGGGGTGCGAGAGGAGAACCCATGTCGCTCGACGTCTCACCGGCCCTACTCGAACAGGCCGAGCGAGGCGAGGTCGACGAAGCTGAATTCGTCGACTGCGTCCGGACCTCCCTGCCCTACGCATGGGAGATGATCAGCTCCCTGGTGGCCCAGCTGAAGGTGGACGGCGGAGCCTTCGCCGACAACCAGACGCCCCCGCCGGACGAGCAGGCCCGCGGGCAGTTGCTGCGCGCGCTCGCGAGTGACGCCATACGCGGCGCCCTGCAGCGGCACTTCGGTGTCCGGCTGGCCTTCCAGAACTGCCACCGGGTGGCGGTGTTCCCGTTGGACGCGGCTGTCGACGAGAAGCTCGCCCGCTTCACCTCGGTGCGCAGCCAGTTGCTGAACCAGTCGCCGGAGTTCCGGGACTGCTGAGGCATCGGTATTGAGCCTGACGCTTGCCGCTCCTCGCGCAGGAGGTGCCTTCAGCACTGGAGCGGCAAGCTCCCGGCCGTTCTGGGCCGTTCAGCGGAGGTGGGGGAGTACCTCCGCGCCCAGCCGCCGGACGTTCTCCTCCGTGGCCGCCAGATCGCCCGAGCCCTCCACGAGCAGGGCGAAGCGCGAGATGCCGGTCCGTTCGCTGGTCGCCGCGAGGCGGTCGGCGCACAGCCGCGGGGTGCCCACCGGGTGCAGCCCGCAGAGCAGTTCGGTGTACGCCACCGGGTCCCGCATGGAGCGGGGGCGGCCGTCCACCGTCACATGGGCGTCGAGCCCCTGCCTGAGCCAGCCCGGCATCGCCTTCACCAGGGTCTCCACCGCGTCCGTGCGCCGGTCCGCGAGCTGGCAGACCCCCGCCGAGACATGGCCCGCGGCCCGGATCTCGTCGCCGGAGCGCCCCGCCGCGCGCGCGTGCTGCCGCCACAGGGCGACCATCTCCGCCTTCTCCTCGTCCCCGACGTGCATCCCGAGCAGCATGGGCAGCCCGCGCTCGGCGGCCAGCCGGACGCTGGAGGGCGAGGTGCACGCCACGATCACCTCCGGGCCCCCGGTGTCCGTCAGCGCCTCCGACGGGCGCGGTACGACGGGGACTTCACGGAAGCGGAAGCGCTCGCCCTCGGCTCCCACGGACGGCTCGCGCAGCCAGCGCACCAGCAGATCGAGTGATTCCGGGAACCCCTTCTCGTACGCCGCGAGGCCCGATCCGAAGACCTCGAGATCGATCCAGGGCCCGCCGCGGCCCACGCCCAGCGAGAACCGGCCGCCGCTCGTCAGATGCAGCAGCGCTGCCTGTTCGCCGAGGGCGACGGGGTGGGCGGTGGGCAGGACGCTCACCGCCGTGCCGACGCGGATGCGCCGGGTGCGGCCCAGCAGCAGCGCGGCGAGCGTGACCGCCGACGGGCAGGTGCCGTACGGCACGAAGTGGTGCTCGGCCAGCCAGACCGAGTCAAGGCCCGACTCCTCGGCGACCTCGGCGGAGCGGACCGCGCGATGCAGCGCCTCTCCCTGGCCCTGCCCGGGGAACTGGGCACCCAACACGAAACTACCAACGCGCATGGACTTTCCTGCTTCCTTGGCTCCGACACGGAGCTCCCCCACCCGGCATAACCGTCTGACACGTGCCGAGGACACGGCCTGGCGGAGAGATTTGCCGATTGTCTGCAGAATGGGGTTCCGGGCAGGGGGACTTGTGGGGATCGGTCCCTTCCGGGTACCCGTGTCGGCGCCGCGTAGGCTGGACGGGAACCCAGCTTCCTGTATAGCCCCGTGAGGTGTTCCGTGTCCCCGCGTCGCAACCGATCCAAGGGTGCCGATCCGTCCGGCGCGTCCGGCGCGTCCGGCCGGAGCGCCGAGGACGACCGCGCGAGCCGGTACGGCGGCTGGCAGTCCTCGGTGAGCTGGCAGGGCGAGGAGTGGAACGTACGGCATGTGGCGGGCGCGAGCTCGCAGGGCAAGAGCTACCGGTGCCCCGGCTGCGACCAGATGATCCCGGACGGGGTGCCGCATGTCGTCGCCTGGCCGGAGCACTCGGGTGTCGACGACCGCCGGCACTGGCACAAGGCCTGCTGGAACGCGCGGGACCGCCGCAACCCGGGGGTGCAGCGGTCCCGTAACTCGCCTCGCTTCTGAGTTTTGCCTCGGCTACACGTCCCGCTTCTCCAGCAGGGCGAAGGCGCCGGCGAACGCGGCGGCCGTGACGCCGAGCGCGATCCACAGCGGGTCCCAGCCGGACGGGCCGGTCTCGCTGAGCTGGGTGGAGTACCAGACGCCGAGCTGGCTGGGGATCGAGTACTCGAACAGGGCCTCGCGCAGCTTCTGCAGGGACTCGGCGAACATGAAGATCGCGATGACCAGCGGGGCCAGCAGCAGGCCGATCATGATGGTGATGGCGCCAGCCGAGTGGCGGATGATCGAGCCGACGGCGAGGGACAGCAGCCCCAGCAGCGCGATGTAGAGGGACACGCCGATGGTGGCCTTCAGCCACTCGCCGCCCGAGGGCTCGCGCGCGTCGGTGAACATCGCCGCGTCCACCATGGCGACGAACCCGGTGGACACCAGGGTCACGACGAACGCGATCGCGAAGAACACGATGCCCTTCGCCGCGAGGACCCGGCCGCGGGAGGGGCAGGCGACCATGGTGGTGCGGATCATGCCGGTGCCGTACTCGGAGGCGGTGGTGAGCACGCCGAGCGTGATGATCGGCATGCTGCCCAGGAGCACCCCGAAGAAGCCGAACGACAGCGGGCTGTCGCCCGCGAGGTCGCCCTCCGTGGCGTTCGCGTCGACGATCAGCGCGACCATCATCCCGATGCCGACGACGAGGAGCACGAACACCCCGAGCGTCCACATCGTCGACCGCACCGACCGGATCTTCGTCCACTCGGACGCGATGGCGTGCCCGAGGTGCGTGCGCACGACGGGGATCGGCGAGGTGTAGCCCGGGACGGTGTACGAGGGACCGGGCGCCCCCTGCCAGCCGGGCGCGGCGGCCTGCGGGGCCGGGTGCTGCGGGGTGCTCATCGGGCGTCCTCGGGCTGAGTCGTCGGGGCGGCGGAAGGTGCGGCAGGCGCCTTTGCGAGGGAGGCGGGTGCGGGAGAGGACACCGGGGCGGCCGCCGGAGCCGTGCCCGCGGCCGGCGCGGTCCCTGCCGCGGCGGTCCCGGGTCCTGCCGCGGCGGGAGGGGCCGTGCTTGCCGGCGCCGGGCTTCCCGCCGGGGGTGCCTGCGGTGCGGGGGACCCCATGGGCGTGGCCGGGCCGGCCGTGGGCGCCGGCGCGGCTCCCGCCGGGGCCTGCGTGTACGGGTTGGCCCCGCTGGGCGCCGGTGCGGTGGCCGGGGGGCCGTACGTGCCGGCGTACGGCTGGGCGGGCTGCGGCGGGGTGTGGCCGTGCTGCGGGGGCGGTGGGGCGTACCAGCCGGGCTGGCCCTGCCCGGGGACCGGCATGGGGGGTGTGGCGCCGGGCGGCAGGGGCTGCTGGAGACCAGCCTTCTGGTCGGTCGTCGAGCGGTAGTCGACGGCGCCCTGCGTCATCCGCATGTACGCCTCCTCCAGCGAGGCCTGGTGCGGCGAGAGCTCCCACAGGCGTACGTCGCTGTCGTGGGCGATGTCGCTGATGCGGGGGAGCGCCAGTCCCGTCACGCGCAGGGCGCCGTCCTGCTCGGGGAGCACATGGCCGCCCGCCGCGGTCAGCGCCCCCGCGAGCTTCTCGCGGAGCTGCGGCTCGGTCTGCGGGGTCCGGACGCGTGCGAAGTCGGCCGAGTTGGCCGAGATGAAGTCCTTCACGCTCATGTCGGACAGCAGCTGACCGCGTCCGATCACGATCAGATGGTCCGCGGTCAGCGCCATCTCGCTCATCAGGTGCGAGGAGACGAAGACCGTGCGGCCCTCCGCCGCGAGGGACTTCATCAGGTTGCGCACCCAGAGGATGCCCTCGGGGTCGAGGCCGTTGACCGGCTCGTCGAACAGCAGCACCTGCGGATCGCCGAGCAGCGCCGCCGCGATGCCGAGCCGCTGGCCCATGCCGAGCGAGAAGCCCTTGGACCGCCGCTTCGCCACGTCCTGCAGCCCGACCACCCCGAGCACCTCGTCCACCCGCCGGGCGGGGATGCCCGACAGCTGGGCCAGGGACAGCAGGTGGCTGCGGGCGGACCGGCCGCCGTGCACCGCCTTGGCGTCGAGCAGCGCACCGACCTGGCGGGCCGCGTTCGGCAGCCTGCGGTACGGGTAGCCGCCGATCGTGACCGTCCCCGCGGTGGGGTTGTCCAGGCCGAGGATCATCCTCATCGTCGTCGACTTGCCCGAGCCGTTCGGCCCGAGGAAGCCGGTGACGGCACCCGGCCGTACCTGGAAGGAAAGGTTGTACACAGCGGTCTTGTCGCCGTAGCGCTTGGTCAGGCCGACTGCCTCGATCATGCTCCGCACCCATCGACAGGTTCAGGACAGCGGGGCACACGCCCCCGTAAGGGTTAGGAGCTTAGCGAGGCGCTGACGGTTCCGCTCAAATGAAAGTAAAGCCCTGAGCGTCACGCGTCACGCTTCCGCAGGAGCAGCCAGCCGCCCGCGACCGCCGCCGCCACCCACGCCACCATGATCGCGAGCCCGCCCCAGGGCCCGTACGGTGTGCTGTCGTCGACCGGCGTGACCACCTGCATGATCGTGCTGCCGGCCTGGTCGGGCAGATACCGGCCCACCTTCTTGGTGGCGGGCACATTGCCCAGGATGTTGGAGATCAGGAAGAAGAACGGCATCAGGATGCCCAGCGACAGCATCGGCGAGCGCAGCATGGTGGCCACGCCCATCGAGAACACGGCGATGAGCATCATGTAGAGCCCGCCGCCGATCACCGCCCGCAGCACCCCCGGGTCACCGAGCCGCGCGCCGTGGGAGCCGAGCATCGCCTGCCCCAGGAAGAAGGCGACGAAGCTCGTCGCCAGCCCCACGGCGAGCGCCAGCCCGGCGGCCACCGCGAGCTTGCCGAAGAGGAAACGGCCGCGCTGGGGGACGGCCGCCAGCGAGGTGCGGATCATGCCGGTGCTGTACTCGTTGGAGACCACCAGCACCCCGAACACGATCATCGCCAGCTGGCCGAGGCTCATCCCGGCGAAACTGATGTACGTCGGGTCGAAGTCGAGCCGGCGGTCGGTGCTCATGGAGTCGTACTCGTGCTTCGACAGCGCCGAGATCAGCATGCCGAGGGCGACGGTGACCACCACGGCGAGCGAGAGTGTCCACACCGTGGACGCCACCGACCGGATCTTGGTCCACTCGGACCGTACGACCTGGATCGCCGTCATGGCTCAACCCCTCCTCGTCCAGTCGTCGCCCCACTGCCGGCCGGCGGGCTGCGCCGAGTGCGCGTGATACTCCACCGACTCCGCCGTGAGCTGCATGAACGCCTCCTCCAGCGAGGCCTGCTGGGGGCTGAGCTCATGCAGCACGACACCGTTGCGCGCGGCCAGCTCCCCGATCTGCTCCGGCTTGCCCCCGTCCACCTCCAGCACCCCGCTGCCGCTCTCCACGACCGTCACCCCGGCGTCGTGCAGCACGTCCAGCAGCCGCTCGCGCTGCGGGGTGCGGATCCGGACGTACGCCCGGGAATTGCGGGCGATGAAATCGGCCATCGAGGTGTCGGCGAGCAGCCGGCCCTGCCCGATGACCACGAGATGGTCCGCGGTCAGCGCCATCTCGCTCATCAGATGGGACGACACGAACACCGTCCGTCCCTGCGCGGCCAGCGATTTCATCAGATTGCGGATCCAGTGGATGCCCTCGGGGTCGAGACCGTTCACCGGTTCGTCGAACATCAGGATCCTCGGGTCGCCGAGCAGCGCGCCCGCGATACCGAGCCGCTGCCCCATGCCCAGCGAGAACCCCTTGGCCTTCTTGCGCGCCACCGCCGTCAGCCCGACGGTGTCCAGCACCTCGTGCACCCGGGCCTGCGGGATGCCGTTGCTCTGCGCCAGACACAGCAGATGGTTGTAGGCGCTGCGCCCGCCGTGCACGGCCTTGGCGTCCAGCAGGGCGCCGATGTACTTCAGCGGGTCCGTGAGGGAGTCGTAGCGCCGGCCGTCGATCCGCACGTCCCCGGCGGTAGGCCGGTCAAGGCCCAGCATCATCCGCATGGTCGTGGACTTGCCGGCGCCGTTCGGACCGAGGAAGCCCGTCACCATGCCCGGTCTCACGGTGAAGGACAGACGGTCGACCGCGACCTTCTCGCCGTACCGTTTCGTCAGGCCTTCGAGCTCGATCATGCGGCCACGCTAGAACGCCACGAAGCCCGCTGCCACCGCTGGCAGCGGGCTTCGTCCGACGTTCGGCCGGTGTACCCCGAGGGTTACCGGGACTGCTGCGCCGGCACCCCGCGGGAGATCGGCTCGTCGTCCGCGACCGGCGCGCCGGCCGCGGCCACCGCGGCACCCGTCAGCGTGGCGAGCATCTCGCGGACGTTCGTCAGCTGGGCGTTGATGCTGTCGCGGCGGTTGGTGAGGGCCGCCAGCTCGCGCTCGGATTCCGAACGGATCCGGTCCGCCTTCGCGTTCGCGTCGGCCACGATGTCCTCGGCCTGGCGCTGCGCCGTCTCGACGGTCTGGCGGGCGCGGCGCTCGGCGTCCGTGCGCAGCTTCTCCGCCTCCAGGCGCAGCTGCTCGGCGCGGTGCTCGATCTCCGCGAGTCGCTTCTCCGCCTTCTGCTGACGGGACGCCAGGTCACGCTCGGACTGCTCGCGGCGCTTGGCCAGGTTGGTCTCGAAGTCGGCGGCGGCCTGCGCGGCCTTGGCGCGCGTCTCCTCGAAGAGGGCGTCCGCCTCCTCACGCTTCGACTGCGCGTCCTTCTGCGCCTCCTGGCGCAGCTGCGACGCGTCGCTCTTGGCCTTCTCGACGATCCGGACGCCCTCGTCCTCCGCCTTGGCCTTGCGGTCCGCAGCGAACGATTCTGCGTCGTTGCGCACCTGCTGGGCCGCCGACTCGGCGAGCTCGCGGTGCTGCTCGGACGCGCGACGGGCCTCCTCGCGCAGATCCTTGGCCTCCTCCTCGGCGAGGCGGAGGATCTTCTCGACACGCGCGCCGAGCCCGGCGTACGACGGCTCGGCGTCGGTGACCTGGGCCTGGGCGTTCTGTGTCTCGAGGTGGAGCTCCTCGATGCGCTTTTCCAGAGCGGTGATGCGGGCGAGAGCGCTGTCACGGTCGGAGACGAGCTTGGAGATCCGTTCGTCCACCTGAGCGCGGTCGTACCCACGCCGCACTAGCTCGAAGCCGTAGGGGGAAGTGTCGCTCATGGGGTTCCTGTCGAATGAGACCGGTGAGGTGATAGGTGGAATCCTAGGGGCCAGAGCGCTGTGTCATCGAGCGTATGCGTGTTTGATCTGAGGAATGACACCCCTTTTGGGTGGCTGAACGCCGCCCCCCTTGCCAAAAACTCAGGGTAAGTGGCCAGACTTTAACGCAATCCACACATTCCGCTAGCCGTCGGTCGCCTTCCCACCCGATCGTGGCGCGCCGATGCTCGCGCCGGCCCTGACGCTCCCGTCCTTGTTCGCGGACGGGATCTCGAAGGACTCCAGCGCCTCCAGCACATCCTGGACCCGCGAGATCTCGGCGTTGATGTCCTCGCGCCGCCGCACCAGGACCTCCAGCTCGCGCTTGCCCTCCTCGACCGTGCGCCGCGCCTCGCGGATCGCCTCGGCCTTGAGCTCCTCGGCCTCCCGGATCAGCGCCGACTTCTTCTGCTCGGCCTCCTTGAGCAGGCCCTCCGCCTTCTTCACGGCGGCGATCCGCACCTTGCCGGCCTCGGAGTTGGCCTCCGACACCAGCTCCTTCGCCTTGGCCTGCGCCTTGGCGAGCTGCTCCTCGGACGCCTTGATCAGCGCGTCGCAGCGGTCGCCGGTCGACTTCATCGTCTCGGCGGCCTCGCGGCGGGCCCGCTCGTGCAGCGCCTCGATCTCGGCCGTGATGCGGTCGCGCAGCTCCTCCGCGCGCTCCCTTATCGCGGTGGCGTCCCGGCGGGCGCCGACGAGCAGCTCGTCCGCGTCCGTACGGGCCTTCTCCACCCGCGTGTTGCCCTCGCGCGTCGCCTCGGAGACCAGCCGGTCGGCCTCGCTGCGGGCCGCGCCCACCATCGAGTCGGCCTGCGCCTCGGCGTCCGCGGTGGTCTGCAGCGCCTGCTCCTGAGCCTCCGTCAGCAGCTTGTCGACCTCGGCCGTGGTCTCCGTGATGAGCGTGTCGACCTGCTCGGCCGCCTCGGAGCGCCGCTTGTTGGCCTCCTTGCGGGAGGAGTCCAGCGTCTCGTCGGCCTCGTCGCGGGCCACGCTCAGCATGCGGTCGGCCTCCGCCGCCGCCTGCGCCTTGACCCGCTCCGACTCCAGGCGGATCCGCTCGGCGGCCTGCTGCGCCGAACCCACCGTCTGGGCGGCCTCGGCCCGCAGCCGCTCCGCGTCCCCGCTCGCGTCCTGGATCAGCTTCTCCGCCCTGGCGACGGACTCGGCACGGACCCGTTCCGCCTCCGCGGCCGTGTCGGCCGTCAGCCGCTCCGCCTCGGCGATGGTCTCCGTCTGCAGCCGCTCGGCCTCGTGGCGCGCCTCGGTGATCAGGGTGTCGGCCTGAGTGGCGGCGTCGGAACGGATGCGGTTGGCGTCCTCGCGGGCGTCGGCCCGGGTGCGGGAAGCGGCCTGGTCGGCCTCCGCCAGCGCGTCCGAGGCCTCCGTGCGCACCCGCTGGGCGTACGCCGACGAGTCCGTGCGCAGCCGCTCGGCCTCCGCGATCGCCTCGCCGACGGTCCGCTCGGCCAGCTCCTTCGCCGCCTCGGCGGCGTCGTTCGCCTGGCGGCGGATCCGGCTCGCGTCCTCGCTGGCCCGCTCCCGCTCGGCGTAGGCGTCGCCGCGGACCCGGTCCGCCTCCTCCTCGGCCTCCCGCCGGGTGCGGTCCGCCGCGTGCTCGGCGGCCGAGCGCAGCCCGTTGATCTCGTCCTGGGCCTGCTCGTGCAGCCCGGCCACGGAGTCCCGTACCTGCTGGGCGTGGAGTTCGGCCGCGCCGACCATCTCGCCGGAGCGCCGGTCGGCCTCCTCGACCAGCCGGACCGCCTCGGTCTGCGCCTCCTCGACGCGGTTGCGCGCGGACGCCAGCAGTTCCTCGGACTGGGCGCGGGCCCGTTCGCGCTCCTGGTCGGCCTCCTGGCGGGCGGAGCCGAGGAGTTCCTCGGCCTCACGGCGCCGGCGGACGGCCTCCTCCTGCGCGGCGTCCAGTGTCTCGGTCGCCTCGTCGGCCAGCCGCTCGGCGGCCGCCGTGGCCTCCGTGCGCACCCGGTGGGCGAAGTCCTGCGCCTCGTTCTTGAGCCGCTCGGCCTCGGCCGCGGCCTCCGACCTCAGGCGTACGGCGACGGCCTCACCCTCGGCCCGCGAGGCGGACGCGTCGGCGGCGGCCTCGGTGCGCAGCCGGTCGATCTCGTCGGCGGCCTGCTGCTGGAGCGTACGGATCCGCTCGGCGGCCTCGGTGCGCAGCCGGTCGGCCTCGTCGGCGGCCTCGCGGCGGATCCGCGCGGCCTCCTCCCTCGCGTCCGTCAGCGCCTGCTCGGCGGACGCGAGCCGCGACTCGGCCTCCGTGTGCAGCCGGGTCAGCTCCTCGGCGGCCTCCGCCTGCCGGGCCTCGACCGCGCGCTCGGTCTCCTCGCGCAGCTCCTCCGCCGCGCGCTCGGCGCCGGAGGTGATGGTCGCGGCGAGCTCCACCGCCTCCTCGCGGGAGCGCTCGGCCTCGGTGCGGGTGCGCTCCAGGGTCTCCTCGGCCTGCCGGCGCAGCGTGGTGGCGCGCTCGATGGCCTCGGTGCGGACCTTCTCGCTGTCCGCCGTGGCCTTCTGGCGCAGCTCGTCCGCGTCGGCCTTCGCCTTGGACAGCAGCTCCTCGGCCGACCGGGCGGCCTCCTCGATCTGCTGGACGGCCTCCTTGCGGGCCTCCGCGCGGATCTTCTCGCCCTCGGCGACCGCGTCGGAGCGCAGCTGCTCGGCCTCGCCGCGCAGCCGGCGGGCCTCCTCCTGCAGCTCGACCGTCTTGGCGCGGTACTCCTTGGTGTCGTCCTTCGCGGAGCCCTTGAGCTCCTCGGCGATGTCGTGCGCCTCGGAGCGCAGCCGGTCGGCCTCCGCCTCGGCCTCGCGGCGGATCCGCTCGGCCTCCTCGGAGGCGGCCTTCGTGGTCCGCTGCGCGTCCTCCTGCGCCTTGTTGAGGACGTCCTCGGCGGTCTTGGCCGCCTTCGACAGCTGGGTGGCGCTCTCCTCGGCGGTGAGCGTGCGGGCCTTCTCGGAGGCCTCCGCGACGATCTTCTCGGCCTCGGCGCGCGCGTCGGCGACGACCTGCTCGGCCTCCGCCTTGGTGGTCTCGGCCTCCTGGCTGGCCTCGGTGACCAGCCGGGCGACCTGCTCCTTCGCCGTGCGGGTGCGCTGCTCGTTGGCGGACTCGGAGCTCGCGAGGGCCTTCTCGGCGACCGCCTTGGCCTCGGCGACGACCTTGTCGGCCTCGGACTGCGCCTTGCGCAGCGCCTCCTCGGCGTCGGCCATCCGCTGCTCGGCGGCGCGGCTGAGCTCACCCGCCTGGCGGCGGGCCGAGTCCGACTCGTTCACCGTGGAGCTGCGCAGCGCCTCGGCGTGCTCGGTGGCCTCCTGGGCCTGGGTGGAGGCGGCGTTCAGCATCCGCTCGGCGTCGGTGCGGGCGCGCAGCAGGAGCTGCTCGGCCTCCGCGCGGGTCTGCTCCGCGTCGGCCTGGAGCCGCTGGCGGGCCTCCGCGGCCACCCGTTCGGCCTCGGCGCGGGCGGCGGCCATCGCCTGCTCGGCCTCGGCCCGCGACTCCTCCAGGAGACGGCGGGCCTGGGCCTCGGAGCGGGCCCGCAGCTGTTCCGCCCAGGCCACGTTCTCGTTGACGTGCGACTCGACGGTCTGCCGGCGCTCCGCCAGTTCCTGGTCGAGCTGCTGGCGGCGGCTGACGGCCTCCTGGTGCAGCTCGGCCTGGAGCCGGGCCGCCTGCTCGGCGTGCTCCTGGAGGATGCGCTGGGTCTGCGCGCGGACCTGGCTGAGCTCGCGCTCGGCGTCCTGGCGCAGCTGGTCGGCCTGCATCTGCGCGTTGCGCAGCATCTGTTCGGCCTGGTACCCGAGGTCGCCGCCGTCGAAGGACGGCCGGGACATGAGTGTGCGGCGCGCCTCGTGCAACTTGGCGCGCAGCACCTCGACCTGGTAGCCGAGGTCCTCGGCATGCTGGATCGCCTTCTCACGCTCGGTCTTCAGCCGCTTCATCTCGGCTTCGAACCGCGTGAGGTGGTCGACGTCAGCCGCCGGCTCCCGCTCCTGGCTCTCGTAGCCCCGCACTGCGCGGTCCCATCCGTCCCTGGTCGCAAGCTTCCCGAACGAGCTCCGTCCATCCGCCGAACGGGGCCCCCGGGGAATGGTGTCAGATCAACGACGGAGCATGGGCTGCTGCCCCGACGCTCGTCCCCCGAAACCCGGACCCCGGCACGTCCCGCCGTCCAAGGCAGCAGGACCGGTCGCCCTGGTGGGAGCGACGACCGCCCCCAACCCTACCGGCCCATATGTACGAGGGTCAGTGCTCAGGTGACTCAACAGGTGCCGAAGTGACCAGTTCTGTCAGTACTCCGTGGCAATCCTTTGGGTGCAGGAAGGTGATTCGTGACCCCATGGAGCCGCGTCGCGGCTCTTCGTACAGAACGCGTACGCCCTTGGAGCGGATGTCCGCGGCCTCTCCGTCCACATCCGCCGTACCGAAAGCGATGTGGTGGACGCCCTCGCCGTTCTTGTCGAGCCACTTGGCGACGGTGGAGTCCGGGCGGGTCGGCTCCAGAAGCTGCAGGTAGGAGGCGCCGCCGTCGGAGGTGTCGTTGATCTTGAGCATGGCTTCCCGGACGCCCTGCTCCTCGTTGACCTCGGAGTGGAACACCTCGAAGCCGTACGTGGAACGGTAGAACTCGACGGTCGCGTCGAGGTCGTGACAGGCGATCCCGATGTGGTCGATTCGCGTCAGCATGGTGTTAGTGGAGCGCGGCGGAGGTGGTTACGCAACGTGCGCGCGATCACACTGAAGGGCCGATGACGGCACGGAGTGCCACTCAGTACATTCGCAGTAAACCCTCGTTCACTCCTCGGCCAGTGCCGGCCGGTAAGGGGAATCGCAGCTCATGACTGGATCGACTGGAACGAACAGCAGGACCTCGGTGATCGTCGCGGGCGCACGCACGCCCATGGGACGGCTGCTGGGCTCGCTGAAGTCCTTCTCCGGAGCCGACCTCGGCGGTTTCGCGATCAAGGCCGCCCTGGACCGCGCCGGGATCGGCGGCGACCAGGTGCAGTATGTGATCATGGGCCAGGTGCTCCAGGCCGGCGCCGGGCAGATCCCGGCCCGCCAGGCCGCCGTCAAGGCCGGGATCCCGATGAACGTCCCGGCGCTCACCATCAACAAGGTGTGTCTGTCGGGCCTCGACGCGATCGCGCTGGCCGACCAGCTGATCCGCGCGGGTGAGTTCGACGTGGTCGTCGCGGGCGGCCAGGAGTCCATGACCAACGCCCCGCACCTGCTCCCGAAGTCCCGCGAGGGCTACAAGTACGGCGCGATCGAGATGCTCGACGCGATGGCGTACGACGGCCTCACCGACGCCTTCGAGAACATCGCCATGGGCGAGTCCACGGAGAAGCACAACACGCGCCTCGGCATCCTGCGCCCCGAGCAGGACGAGATCGCCGCCCTGTCCCACCAGCGGGCCGCCGCCGCGCAGAAGAACGGGATCTTCGAGGCCGAGATCACCCCGGTCGAGATCCCGCAGCGCAAGGGCGAGCCGGTGGTCTTCAGCAAGGACGAGGGCATCCGCGGCGACACCACCGCGGAGTCCCTCGGCAAGCTGCGCCCGGCCTTCACCAAGGACGGCACGATCACCGCGGGCACGTCCTCGCAGATCTCCGACGGCGCCGCCGCGGTCGTCGTGATGAGCAAGGCCAAGGCCGAGGAGCTGGGCCTCGCCTGGATCGCCGAGATCGGCGCCCACGGCAATGTGGCCGGGCCGGACAACTCGCTGCAGTCCCAGCCCTCCAACGCCATCGCGCACGCTCTGAAGAAGGAGGGCCTCGGCGTCGCGGACCTCGACCTCATCGAGATCAACGAGGCCTTCGCCGCCGTCGCGGTCCAGTCAATGAAGGACCTCGGGGTGTCCACGGAAAAGGTGAACGTCAACGGGGGTGCGATCGCCCTCGGTCACCCGATCGGCATGTCCGGCGCCCGGCTCGTGCTGCACCTCGCCCTGGAGCTCAAGCGGCGTGGCGGCGGCGTCGGCGCGGCGGCCCTGTGCGGCGGCGGCGGGCAGGGCGACGCGCTGATCGTGCGCGTGCCCAAGGCCTGAGTCCGGGGCCTGAGCCCGCGGTGGACCCCCTCGCGAACGGAGCTGTGATGCAGGACGTCCCCTCGCTGGTCGCCCAGGCCAGGGAAGGCCGGCCGCGGGCCGTGGCCCGGCTGATCTCCCTGGTGGAGGGGGCGTCCCCGCAGCTCCGTGAGGTCATGGCGGCGCTGGCCCCGCTCACCGGCAACGCCTATGTCGTCGGCCTCACCGGCTCCCCGGGCGTCGGCAAGTCCACGTCGACGTCCGCGCTGGTGACGGCGTACCGCAAACAGGGCAGAAGGGTCGGCGTCCTCGCCGTCGACCCGTCGTCCCCGTTCTCCGGCGGCGCCCTGCTCGGCGACCGTGTCCGTATGTCGGACCACGCCTCCGACCCCGGCGTCTACATCCGCTCGATGGCCACCCGGGGCCATCTGGGCGGCCTCGCCTGGTCCGCCCCGCAGGCGATCCGGGTGCTGGACGCGGCGGGCTGCGAGGTGATCCTGGTCGAGACGGTCGGCGTCGGCCAGTCGGAGGTCGAGATCGCCGCCCAGGCGGACACCAGCGTGGTTCTGCTGGCCCCCGGCATGGGCGACGGCATCCAGGCGGCGAAGGCCGGAATCCTGGAGATCGGTGACGTCTACGTCGTCAACAAGGCGGACCGGGACGGCGCCGACACCACCGCCCGCGAACTCAACCACATGCTCGGCCTCGGCGAGTCCCGGCGGCCCGGCGACTGGCGCCCGCCGATCGTCAAGACGGTCGCCTCCCGCGCCGAGGGCGTCGACGAGGTCGTCCAGGCCCTGGAGAAGCACCGCGCCTGGATGGAGGAGCACGGCGTCCTCACCGAGCGCCGCCGCGCCCGCGCCGCCCGCGAGGTCGAGACGATCGCCGTCACGGCCCTGCGCCGCCGCATCGGCGACCTCCACGGCGACCGCCGCCTGAGCGCCCTGGCCGAGCGGATCGTCGCGGGCGAGCTGGACCCGTACGGCGCGGCGGACGAACTGGTGACGGGGCTCACCGAGGGGTGAGCCCCGCCGGACGGGTCAGCGCGCGCAGAAGCGGTGCGTGCTGTCCGTCAGAGCGGTCGACGACTCGGTCCAGTACTCGACCTTGGACACCCCGCCGGGGCGGTCCGCGCTCATCTGGACGGTGACGGACCGCCGTTCCTCGTCGACCCAGGACGAGAGCTCCTCGTCGACGACGTTCCGGCCCTGGATCGCACGGAAGTGCGCGCGAGTGCTGCCGGACTGGTCGTCGACGACCGTCGCCGTCACCGTCACCGAGCGGTTGGTGAACGTGGCCGCGATGTTCCGCAGGCCGCTCGTCTCGCCCCCGGTGATGGGGCACGAGACCCGAACCGCGGCCGACGCCGCGGGCTGGGCCGACGCGGCAGGCACCGAGAGAGCGAGCGCGGCCATCGCCGCCGCCGCGGCGTAGTACATGCTGGACTTTCCGGACATGGGCATGTCTCCGTTCATCGATCGGATGGAAGGGAAACGAGCCGCCGCACCGTCACTCAAAGTGCTGATCCCGGCCCGCTGACAGCACGTTGCCCGCCCCGGAACCGGCACGCTAGGCCCGGCGCGTACCCCACTTCGGGTGCGTGGGAATACGGCTTCTGAGCTGGGGGAACGCGGTGGGCGAGGATACGGCGGCGGAGGACTTCGCGGCGGCGTTGCGGCGGATCCGGCGGGAGCGGGGCCTGTCACTCTCCGAGCTCTCCGACGCCGTGACGTACAGCAAGAGCCACCTCTCCAACATCGAGCACGGCCGCAAGCGCCCCCACAGCGCCCTCGCGGAGGCGCTCGACGCGGCCCTCGGCTCCGGCACCACCCTGCGCCGCCTGTGCGCCACCCAGGGCACGCTCCCCGGGCAGCGCGCCACCCCCTGCCCGTACCGCGGCCTCGCCCCCTACGGCCCCGACGACGCCCGCTGGTTCTTCGGCCGTGCCCGGGCCACCGCCGCGCTCGTGGACCGGGTCGCCGAGGCCGTCCGACGGGGCGACGGACCCGTCCTCGTGTGCGGCGCCTCCGGATCGGGCAAGTCCTCGCTGCTGCGGGCCGGGCTGCTGCCCGCCGTGGCGGACGGCGCCCTCCCACCGTCGCCCGCCGGGCCGTGGCGGGCCGTCGTCCTCACCCCCACCGCCCGCCCGGTCGACGTCCTGGCCCGTGCCCTCGCCGGTCACGTCCAGAAAGGCGGTCACCTTCAGGAAGCCGCTCACCTCCAAGAAGCCGAGCGGACCCTCGCCGCGCGGATCCGGGCCGGTACGGCGCCGACGGACGTACCCGGCCTGCTGCTGGTCGTCGACCAGTTCGAGGAGGCGTTCACGCTCTGCGCCGACCCCGCCGAACGCGGCGCGTTCATCGACGCGGTGTGCGCGCTGCCGCTCGCCGTCATCGCCGTACGGGCCGACTTCTTCGACCACTGCCTCACCCATCCGGCGCTCGTCGGCGCCGTCCAGCGGCAGCCGATGGCGCTGGGCGCGATGAGCCGCAGCGAACTCGCCGAGTGCGTGACCCGGCCCGCCGAACTGGCCGGCCTGGAGATCGAACCCGGCCTCCTCGACGTCCTGCTGCACGACCTCGACCCCTGCGGACGCGGCCATGAACCCGGCATCCTGCCCCTGCTGTCGTACGCCCTGCTGGCCACCTGGCAGCAGCGCACCGGACGGCGGCTCACCGTCGTCGGATACCGCAGGACCGGCGGCATCCAGGGCGCCGTCGCCACCACCGCCGAGCGGACCTACCTCGACCTCGGCCCGGAACAGCGGGACACGGCACGGCAGCTGACGCTGCAGCTGGTGCGGGTCGGCGAGGAGGGCGCGGACAGCCGACGGCACGTCGAGCGGCGCCGGCTGGTCGCGGGCGCGGACGCGGCGCTGGAGGCGTTCACCCGGGCGCGGCTGTTCACCGTCGACGGCGACCGGGTCGAGATCACCCACGAGGCGTTGCTGCGGGCCTGGCCCCGGCTGGCCGGCTGGATCGACGCCGACCGGGCGGGGCTCCGTACCCACCAGCGGCTCACCGATGCCGCCCACGCGTGGGCCGAGGGCGGACGGCGCCCCGAACTGCTCCTTCAGGGAGCCGTCCTGGCGGTCGCCGAACAGTGGGCCGCCGACCATCCCCGCCGGCTCACCCCGGCCGAGCGCGGGTTCCTCACGGACTGCCGCAGGGAGGCCGACCGCGGGGTGCGCCGGCTGCGGCGCGCGCTGGCCGCCCTCGCCGGGCTGCTGGCGCTGCTGCTGATCGCCACCTCGCTCGCGGTCACGAACGCGCTGACGGCACGACAGCAGGCCCGCGAGGCCCGGGCCGTCGCCATGACCGAGCGGATCGCGGCCCTGCGCACCGTCGACCCGGCCCTCGCCGCCACTCTCTCGGTCGCCGCCCGGCGCACGGCACCCCGCCTGCCGGCGGCCCGCGGGGCGCTGCTGAGCAGCACGGGGCTGCCCCACCCCACGCCCCTGCCCGGCAACGACGCCACCGTCTCGGCGTTCGCCTTCGGACGCGACGGGCTCACGGCCGTCGGCACCCGCGAGGGCGTCGTACGGCTCTGGCGGGGGACCCGGCAGGTGGGCGCCGTGCGCCTGGGGGCGCGGCACGCCGTGTGGGGGCTCGCCTTCGCCGGGGACGGCGAGCGACTCGTCGTCGCGGACACGGTGGAGACCCGGCTGTGGCGGGTCCGGGGCGGTTCCGCCCGGCGCGGCCCGGTGCTGTGGGCGGACGGCGGCGCGCGCGACGCCCGGATCGCCCCGGACGGACGGACCCTCGCCGTGGCCGGAGCCGACGGGACGCTGCGGCTGTGGGACCTCGACCGCACCCGACGGCGGCCGGCCGTCCACCGGGCGTCCGAAAAGGCCCTGTACTCGGTCTCGTTCAGCCGGGACGGCTCCCGCCTCGCCACGGGTGGACTGGACGGACACGTCACCGTGTGGACGCGGGGCGCACACCGCCTCGCGTACGCCGCCGCCGACCGCGTGACCTTCACCGGCGCCTCCGTCGGCGAGGCCGCGCTCAGCCCCGACGGGCGCCGCCTCGCCGCCGGACTCGCCGACCGGGACGTGTGGCTGTGCGACCTGGACCGCGAGGGCCGCTGCGCCGCTCCGCGCAGAACGGCGCAGCGCGCGGAGGGGTACACGGCGGGCATGGCCTTCAGCCCCGACGCCTCGCTGCTCGCCGTGGCCGGGGAGGCCGGCGGACTCCAGCTGCGGCACCCGGTCACCGGCCTGGTCCTGGCCACCCTGGCGCACCCGACGCCGCTGCTGTCCCTGGCCTGGGGACCCGGCGGCCGCACGCTGTACGCCGGGGCGGCGGGCAGTGGCACCGCCTCCGTCTGGCCGTTTCCGCTGCCGCAGCTGCTCGGCCACGCGGGCCAGGTCTACGCCGTCGCCCTCGACGACCGGCACGCCCGGGCGGCCACCGCGGCGCTCGACGGCACGGCCGCGCTGTGGGACGTACACGATCCGGCGCGCCCCCGGCGGTCGGCCGTCCTGCCGCATCACACCTGGGTCACCGCCGTCGCCTTCGACCGCACCGGCACCCGGCTCGCCACGGGGGCCCGGGACGGCACGCTCACCCTGTGGGACGTACGGTCCGTGCCGCCCCGGAGGCTGGGCCACCGACGGCTCCACCGCGAGACCGTGAACGACCTGGCCTTCAGCCCCGACGGCACCCGGCTGGCCAGCGGCGCCCGGGAGACCGGGGCCCGGCTGTGGGACGTGTCCGCCGACGGCGGCCTCACCGCCCGCGCCCGGCTGGCCGGCGAGAAGGGCGTCCAGGGCGTCGCCTTCGGGCTCGGCGGGCGGGTGCTGGCGACGGGCGAGGGCGGTGGCGTCGTACGGCTGTGGGACGCACGGGGGCGCGGGGCGCCGCGGCCGCTGTGGACGCGGGCCGCGCACACGGCGATCGTCACCGATGTCGCCTTCGCCGACCGCGGCGGGCTGCTGGCCTCGGGCGGCAAGGACGGCGCGGTGCTGCTGTGGCGGCTCGCCCCGGACGACCCCCGGCACCGGCCGGCCGGGACACCCCGTCAGGTGCTCGGCCACACCCGGCACATCGCGGCCCTCGCCTTCGCCCGGCACGGGCGCACCCTGCTCACGGCGGGCGAGGACGGGACGGCCCTACTGTGGTCCGTCGACCGTGCGGCACCCGTTCTACGGGAGCGGCTGGACAGCCCCGGTGAGACGTTCGGGGACGCGGCCGTGAGCGCCGACGGGCGGACGGTGCTGACGGCGGTGCGGTACACGGCGCGGGTGTGGACGACCGGTG
This sequence comes from Streptomyces sp. NPDC005820, assembly GCF_040630255.1. Classification (NCBI taxonomy): domain Bacteria; kingdom Bacillati; phylum Actinomycetota; class Actinomycetes; order Kitasatosporales; family Streptomycetaceae; genus Streptomyces; species Streptomyces sp. NPDC005820. Next base: position 37,470 of record NZ_JBEXXE010000005.1, on the reverse strand, counting down.
CGGCCGAGGCCGAGCGGCGGGTGTGCGCGTCGGTGGGCACGCCGCTGACGGAGACTCAGTGGCGGCTGCGGCTGCCGGGCATCGCATACCAGCGGCCGTGCCCGGAAAACACCTCGTCGGTCGCCGGGCCGCGCTGATACGTTCGCCGGATGTTCCTCCTCCTGGCGTAGGGCCCGCCCAGGCCCGCGACCCCGCAGCGGCACGAGGCCGCCGTGGTCGCGGCGATCAGGCGTCCCCTTTTCCCGTCTTCCCGCCCTGCGCCGAGGAACCCCTCATGTCCGTCTCCCGCGCGTCCTACGCCGCCGTCCTGCGCGTCCCGCACGCCCGCCGCACCTTCGCCGCCGCCCTGCTCGGCAGGCTGTCGTACGGCGTCGTCCCGCTGTCCGTGATGCTCTCGGTGACCCGCGCCTGTGGCTCGTACACCGTCGCGGGCGGTGTGATGGCCCTGTTCGGCGGTACCGCCGTCTTCCTTTCGCCCGCCCGGGCGGCCCTCGTCGACCGCCACGGCCCCCGCCGGGCGCTCCTCGCGATGAACGCCGCCTACCTCACACTCCTGGCCCTGCTGGCCCTCTGTCTCTGCCTCAGCCGTCCCTCCGCGCTCGTCCTGGCCCCGCTCGCCGCGGCGGCCGGGGCCTGCTGTCCCCCGCTCGGGCCGACCATGCGGGCGGTGTGGGGTCATCTGGCCCCCGACCGGGGGCTGCTCCAACGCGCCTACAGCCTCGACGGGGTCGCCGAGGAGCTGCTGTTCGTCACCGGCCCCCTGCTGGTCGGCGTTCTCGTCGGCCTCGCCCCGCCGGCTGCCGGGATCCTCTTCGGCGCGGCCCTGATGGGCGGGGGGACGGTTGCCTTCGTGACCTCCCCGGTGGTGCGGGCGGTGCGGCCCGGGAAGGGGACCGAGCGGCGCGGCGGAGGGGGCGGGCTGCGCCGGCTCGGGCGTCCGGTGGCCGCCGTCGCGGCCGTGGGGCTCGCGATCGGGGTGGCCGACCTGCTGATCGTGGCGTTCACCGAGAGCCATGGCCACGGCGGTGCGCACGCGGCCTGGCTGCTGGCGGCGATGTCGGCGGGCAGTGCCGTCGGCGGTCTGGCGCACGGGGCCGTCTCCTGGCGGTCGGCCACCGGGGCCCGGCTGCCGCTGCTCACGGCGGGCCTCGGGCTGACCCTGTGCGCCGCCGGGCTGGCCCCCGGGATCGTCACCCTCGGTGTGGCCGTCGCGGCCGTCGGGTTCTTCGTGTCGCCGACGATCACCACCGGCTATCTGCTGGCCGACGAGAGCGCCGCGCCCGAGGCCCGGGTGCGGGCCGGGGCATGGGTCAACACGGCCGTCAACGCGGGCAGCACGGCCGGTACGGCGGTCGCGGGCGCGTCGGCCGGGCGGCTGCCGATCGCGGTGTGCTTCGCGGTGACGGGCGTGGTGGTGCTGATGACGGCGGCGGCCGTCACCCTGCGTCCGTTCGGGGCCGGTCGTCGCGTTCCCGTGTGACCTTCCCGGTGGGAGCCGCCGACGGGCGGAGCCCTGTTCGGGTTCCGCCCGCCAGTCGCTCCGCTGTGGTTACGGGCGTCCCCGCTGGCCGCGCAGATGCTCCGCGATCGGCTTCAGGGACTTGTCGAGCTCCACGAGGGCCTCGGGGGAGAGAAGGTCGATGAAGTGCCGGCGCACGGACGACACATGGTGCGGGGCGACCTTCATCATGGTCTCCATGCCGTGCTCGGTCAGGACCGCGTAGAGCCCCCGGCGGTCGGACTCGCAGTTCTCGCGTCGGACCAGGTTCGCGTTCTCCATGCGGGTGATCTGGTGCGAGAGACGGCTCTTGGACTGAAGGGTGGCGGACGCGAGGTCGCTCATCCGCATCCGGACGTCCTCCGACTCGGAGAGGTTCACCAGGATCTCGTAGTCGTTCATGGTCAGGCCGAACGGCTGCAGATCCTTCTCGAGCTGGTACGTCAACAGCCTGTTGACCTCCAGGTGGGTGCGCCAGGCGCACTGCTCCGCATCGGTCAGCCAGCGCGTGGCCGTTTCGGTCTCCATATGTGAAGTCTACCTAAAATGTTGAAAGGCGAACTAGTGAGGGTGGTGTGACGGTGCGCACGCGTTCGATGTCACACTCCGCAGACTACCGCTCACAGCCCGAAGCGACGCTGGAGGTCCCCCAGCTGTCCGGGAAGGCGCGGTACACCGCTTTGGCCCCCATGCCCACCCGGGACACCTGGCATTCCGCCCCCACCGGGCACTCCCGGCTCATGCGGAACGGCCCCCGTGGCCTGCTCCGCCATGAGGGTCTCCGTGGACTGCAGCAGCACCGTGCCGGCGCCGACGAACTCGAACTGGTGCTCCTCCCCGGAGGCCCCGCCGAGGCCCGTCAGTGCACGTAGACCGCCCATGACACCCGTCATGTACCCGTGGTCGTAGTGATGGCACGGGGAGGGGCAGTCGGCCCAGCCGACGAGTGCCTGGGGATCCACCCGAAGGGGAGGTTCCATGAACACCACCGGGCCGTTAGATGCGGCCACGAACTTTCCGGTTCCGATCAGTGTGAGAAATCCCGGCACGATCGACTGCTTGAGGGACAGAGTTGGCTGAAAAGCGAGCAGATTGCCCGAGCGAATGGTCAGGTTGCCCTCGTCCAGGTCGTACGAATTCACATCGAAGGCCCGGTCGGCGAGGAGCATCTTGCCCGAGCCCTCCGCCACGACCCAGTCGCTCGCGTGCAGTGGCGAATGGAACGAGGTGCGCACCAGACGGTCCAGTCGGCCGTGCCCGATGCCGTTGAAGTCGATCGAGCCGTAGTAGGCGATCATCTTCCCCTTCTGGAGGAACCACTGGCTCCCCTTCAGTTCCACACAGAAGGTGTAGTGGTTGACGTTGTCGTCGACCGGGAGGGTCATCGGGTCGTACACGGTGGGGCCGGCGGAGCCCGCGCCCGGGTAGTGGCTCACAGCTTCTCCTCCGAGGCCTGGACGAACACCGCACCGCTGCCGCTGAGCTCCAGCTGGAACGCCTCGCCGGAGCCGCGCCCCACCATGTCCCGCCAGCCGAGCGCCGTCGACAGTTTGTTGCGGACGTCGCCGTGATGGGCGACGTAGGCCTGCGGGTCGACATGGACCGGGCGCTGCGGGGTGATCGGGATCTCGAAGACCCCGCCGTGGGCCATCACGGCGACCGCGCCATGCCCCTTCAGCGTCGTGGTGAACAGGCCCTGGCCGCTGATCTGGCCCCGGACCATGCCCATGACCCCGCCCTGCGAGCCCAGGAACATCGTGCCCTGCTGGAGGGTGCCCTCGAAGGCGAGCAGACGGTCCGCCTCCACGTAGAGGGTCTCGCCGGTGAGCCGGATGACCTGCACGTGGTGGCCGCCGTGCCCGAACAGGACCGTGCCGCTGCCCTCGACCGTCATCAGCGGGGTGTCCTCGTTGGCGAGGCGTCGGCCGATCATGGACATCACGCCGCCCTGGCCGCCCTGCATGTTGGGCGTGAAGGACACCTCGCCGCGGTACGCCAGCATGGCCCCGCGCTGACTGAACAGCCGCTGGCCCGGTACGACCGTCGCCTCGACCATCTTGGAGTTGATCTCTTGGAAGGTCACCTCAGACGTCCCCCGCGATCGTGTTGCGCTCGCTCGGCTGGACGTACACCAGGCCGTCCCCCTCGAAGCGGATCTGGAAGGCCTCGCCGCCGCCCTCGCCCAGGAACGTGCGGAACGTCACACCGGACTGGAAGGACTGACGGACATTGCCCTGGTGCGCGATGTACGCCCCCGGGTCGACGGTCAGCGGGTACTGCGGGCTGACCCGCAGCACGACGGCCGGTCCGTCGGAGGTGATCGCGGCCTGGCCGTGGCCCTCCACCGTCGTCGTGAACAGTCCGTTGCCCTGGGAGGCGCCGCGCAGGCCGGTGAAACTCGTCCCCGTCCTCAGCCCCGCGTCCGTGGCGAGCAGATTGCTCGACTCCACGAACAGCTTGTCTCCCTGGAGGCTGACGAGGTTGATCTCGGAGGCCCGGTCGGCGAACCAGCACGTCCCCTGTCCCCTCACCTCCATCACGGTCATCTGCTCGCCGGTGAGCCGCCGGGTGACCATCCCCCGGATCCCCTCACCGCCGCCACTGAGCTTCTTGAAGGCCATCTGACCGTCGTACGCGACCATCGAGCCGTTCTTCGCCTTCACGGCGTCCCCGGTCATGTCGACGGCGAGCACCTTGCTGCCTTGCAGTCGGAACATCGCCACGCTGCGAAGGTAGCGGCCCCGCGGGTGCGCCGAACAGCACCTGTGGGTGGAGAACGACCCTGAGCGCACCCCTAGGTGAACCGTTTGCCACAATGGACGAACGCTTGTGCGTGCGTTCACAAGCGAACCGACCGACATAGTCCCCCCGAAGTCCCCCCGAAGGTGACCCCGTGGACCTGAAGACCGCCTCCGCCCTCCGCCGCCTCCGCCTGGTCTCCGCGCCGGAGGCCGTCTCGTTCCTGCTGCTGCTCGTCTGCTCGGTGCTGAAGCGGACCACGGACTTCAACGCGGTGCCCGTGATGGGCATGGTCCACGGCGTGCTGTTCATCCTGTACGTCCTGTTCTGGGCGGACGCCTGGAACCGCGCCAAGTGGCCCCTCAGGACGGCCGCCCTCTACTTCGTCCTCTCCGTCCTGCCGACCGGCGGCTTCTTCGCCGAGCGCAGGCTGCGCCGCGAGGCCGAGAGCGCGGTCGACGCGGCCATCGCCGCCCGCGCCCGCAAGGAAGGCGTGGTGAACGCGTGATCGTCGCCTTCTCCGTCACCCCGCTCGGCGTCGGCGAGGACGTGGGGGAGTACGTCGCCGACGCCGTCCGGGTGGTCCGCGCGTCCGGCCTGCCCCATCGCACCGACGCCATGTTCACCTCCATCGAGGGCGACTGGGACGAGGTCATGGACGTCGTCCGGCGCGCCGTGGCCGCCGTGGAGGAGCGCGCCCCCCGCGTCTCCCTCGTCCTCAAGGCGGACATCCGCCCGGGTGTGACGGACGGTCTGACGTCGAAGGTCGAGACGGTGGAGCGGTACCTGGCGGACTGAGGGGCCCGCTGGAGGGGCCGGACCGGGACCGGACCGGCCGCGGCGCGGCGCGGCTCACCGCCGTGCGGACGCCCGCCGCAGGTACTGCCGCACCGCCCGCTGGGCCACCGGTCCGAGTTCCTCCAGGGCGGCGACCAGGAGGCCCAGCTGTTCCAGGGCGTCCAGGGCGGAGGTGGCGCCGGCCGCGTCGACCCCTTCGTACAGTTCGATGCCGACGAACGAGGCCGCCACGGCGCGGGCGAGGCCCGGCGGGTCGGTGAACTCGCCGAACGGGGTGCCCGTGAGGACGCGTTCGAGGACCGTCTCGATCTCCGCGATCCACAGGTCGAGGCCCGCGGCCGTGGCCGGGCCGAGCGTCGCGTGGGTCTGGGCGCCGGCCAGCAGCTGCCCGAGGAGCGCGACATGGCCGCCCGCGCGCTCCTGGTCGTGGATCTCACGCCCCAGGGCGAGGAGTTCGGTCAGTGAGGCGACCGCCGCGAAGCGGGGCCGGTAGCGCGCCACCGTGCGCTCCGCGCCGTAGCGGCAGGCCGCCGCCAGCAGTTCGTCCACCGAGCCGAAGTGGTAGAAGACCAGCGCCTGGTTGACGCCTGCGGTCGCCGCGACCGTACGCGCCGACGTCTTGGCGATGCCCTGCTCGGTGAGCGTGCGCAGGGTGCCTTCCAGCAGCTTGGTCCGGGTGTCCGGGCCGGTCCTCGGTTCGGGGCTCACGCGGGTGCCTCCGTGCGCGGAAGGGGGTGGAAGCTGGTCGATACGGGTGAAATAAGGGGGGAAAACCAGTCCCTCCGGTGGCGCTGTGACCGGTCCTGTGTTCGTGGCCGGACCTCGTCGAGGTCGGCTCGCATCCACGCCACCGTGCAGATCTTCATATGAATCCCCCAGGTCGGGGCATGTTTGAGCGACTGCTCAAATGCTTCGGGAGGGACGGTACGCCCGTTTGAGCAGTCGCTCAATAGGGCGACCGGGGGACGGGTTTCGACCCGGCGGGCGGTGGCTAATCTCTCCCGGTGTCGATCAAGTCCTGTGTGATGAACCGTTGTTCGGCCGCCGTGCTCCTGGCGGCCTCGCTGGCATTCCTCGCGTCCGGAGCCGGTACGCACACGCGTGCGGAGCACTCCGGCCACGCGTGCGTGCTCGCACCCGGCGAGCTGACCGTCGACGACCTGCCCGCCGGCTCCTCCGCGACCCGCTGCGGCGCCGTGGGCCGTCTGGTCACCCATGGCGGCGCCGGCCTCACGGTCCCCGAACCCGGCACCAAGGTCGGCGTCGACTCCCTCACCGCGGACGGTTCCCGCCACGGCTTCACCCTCACCGTCGCCGCCGACGGCACGGTGTCCTACGGCTACGACGACGGCGAGGGCGACAGCGCGGACGGCGGCACGGAGGATGGCAAGGAGGACGGCAAGGGCGACCGCAGTCACGGCGACGCCAAGCACCGGCGGTCGGGCAAGGGCGCCCGCCCCGCCCGTCTCACGGGCAGCCGCGCCGACGCCCCCGCCCCGTGCACGGACACCGCCTACTCCGTCGCCGACCGCAAGGAGTACGGCACGTACGAGTGGTTCATCGGCGACGGCCCGCAGCCGGGCGATCTGCCCCGCCGTCAGGTCCGCCAGGCCTTCGAGGAGGGCATCACCGCCATCATCCGCGGCCGCAACGCCTGTGGACTCGCCGACACCATCGGGGCCCGCGCCAGGTTCCTGGCCGCCACCGGCCGCGAGGCCGGCATCGACCACATGGCCCGCTGCACCGACCGGGACGGCATGAACGTCTGGGACGCCGGGGACCTCAGCAGCGACAGCGTCGCCACGACCTGCTCCTGGAGCCGCCCCGTGTCCCGCGGCCCGGACCGGCTGATCGAGGCCGACGTCCGCTTCAACATCCACGACTACACGTTCACCGACGACCCGACGGGCGCCTGCGAGGACGCCTACGACATCCGCAGCGTCGCCACCCACGAGGCCGGCCATGTCTTCGGCCTGGGCCACGTCGGGTCCGGCCACGAGAACCTCACCATGTACCCGAGCTCCTTCGCCTGCTCCACCACCGCCCGCACCCTCGGCAAGGGCGACGTGCTGGGCCTGCGCAGCATCTACTGAACACCGGCGTCCGCCGGGCGCGGGCGGGCCCGTTGCGTCCGGCGGACCGAAAGCCGAGACAGGGCTGACCACGATATGACCGGCGGGTAGGGTCGATTCCGTGCCGAAGCCGCTCAGTCTCCCCTTCGATCCCATCGCCCGCGCAGACGAGCTCTGGAAGCAGCGCTGGGGCAACGTGCCGTCCATGGCCGCGATCACCTCGATCATGCGCGCACACCAGATCCTGCTCGCCGAGGTCGACGCGGTGGTCAAGCCGTACGGGCTGACGTTCGCCCGCTACGAGGCACTGGTGCTGCTCACCTTCTCCAAGGAGGGCGAGCTGACCATGTCGAAGATCGGCGAGCGGCTCCAGGTGCACCCCACCTCGGTGACGAACACCGTCGACCGCCTGGTGAAGTCGGGCCTGGTCGCCCGGCGCCCCAACCCGAACGACGGCCGCGGCACCCTCGCCGTCATCACCGACAAGGGCCGCGAGGTCGTCGAGGCGGCCACCCGCGACCTCATGGCGATGGACTTCGGGCTCGGCGTGTACGACGCGGAGGAGTGCGCCGAGATCTTCGCGATGCTGCGCCCGCTGCGGGTCGCGGCACACGACTTCGACGAGGACTGACCCGGCCCCGGCGAGGGCCGACCCGGCCCAAGATCTACCGGAACGGGCGGTTACGCTCGACGGCATGAAGAAGAGCGTGCTGACCCGCTACCGCGTGATGGCCTACGTCACCGGTGTGCTGCTGGTCCTGCTGACCCTGGGCGTGATCGCCAAGTACGTGCTCGACCTGGACGGCGCCGACGGTTTCACGCGCGCCGTGGGCATCGCGCACGGCTGGCTGTACGTCGTCTACCTCGTCTTCGCCTTCGACCTGGGTTCGAAGGCGAAGTGGCCGGTCGGCAAGCAGCTCTGGGTGCTGCTCGCCGGGACCGTCCCGACGGCCGCGTTCTTCGTGGAGCGCAAGGTGACGCGCGAGCTGGAGGAGCGGGTCGCCGACGCCGCCCCGGACGTCGTCAAGGCGTAGTCCCGGCCCGGCCTACGCGCCGGGCGCGCCCGCCAGTCCCAGCAGCAGGACGTTCGTGAAACCGCGCACCCACTCCTCGTCCGCCGGTTCCGCGCTGACCAGGGTGCGGTGGACCACCGCACCCGCGACGATGTCGAAGATGAGGTCGGCCGTGCGGGCGGCCGCCTCGGGGCCGCTCTCCGGGGGGAGTTCGCCCCGCAGCCGGGCCCGGCTGCGGCCCTCCAGGACGAGGTGCTTCTGGGGTTCCACGATGGAGGAGCGGATCCGTTCCCGCAGGGCCTCGTCGCGGGTGGACTCGGCGACCACCGCCATCAGTCCGCTGCGCGCCGCCGGGAGCGCCAGGATCGCCGCGAACTGCAGGACCACGCCCTCGATGTCGGCGGCCAGGCTGCCCCGGTCGGGGAGTTCCAGTTCGGCGAAGAGTTCGGCCACCGCGTCGACGACGAGTTCGTTCTTGCCCGCCCAGCGGCGGTAGAGGGTCGTCTTCGCCACCCCGGCGCGCGTCGCCACGTCCCCCAGGGTGAGCTTCGACCAGCCCAGCTCGACCAGCGCCTCCCGGGTCGCGGCCAGGATCGCGGTGTCCGCGGCGGCGCTGCGCGGGCGGCCGGCGCGGCCGACGGGGGTGCTGCTCTGCATGGCCCGACCATAACCGCCGGTTTCGGACCTGCCAGTCCCCCTGCCGCCGTGAGAGAGATCACCGCGAACCCGTGGCGCGTAGGCACTCGGTGCCATTACGCTACGACTCGTATCGAAAGCGGGATCGCGAGGCTCGTGACGGACGTATCACGAGCCGGGGACGCGGGTGTGGGGTGGGGACCCCGGCGCCTGGGCAGGAACGCTTTCGGAACGCTTTTCGCCTACGCGCGCGGACGGGGGAGGATGGACGCATGCAGCCACGGAACATGTCCATGAGCGGAGTCGTCGACCTCGCCGCGGTGAAGGCGGCCCAGGAGGCCAAGGCGAAGGCGGAGCAGACGCGCGCCGAAACGGCCCGGCAGGGCGGCGCGGGGGCCGTCTCCCCGGCCGATCTCGTCATCGACGTCGACGAGGCGGGCTTCGAGCGCGAGGTCCTCCAGCGCTCCGCCGAGGTACCGGTCGTCATCGATTTCTGGGCCGAGTGGTGCCAGCCCTGCAAGCAGCTGAGCCCGGTCCTCGAGCGCCTCGCCGTCGAGTACGACGGCCGCTTCCTGCTCGCCAAGATCGACGTCGACGCCAACCAGATGCTGATGCAGCAGTTCGGGGTGCAGGGGATCCCCGCGGTGTTCGCCGTCGTGGCGGGCCAGGCGCTGCCGCTCTTCCAGGGGGCCGCGGGCGAGGCGCAGATCCGTCAGACGCTGGACCAGCTGGTGCAGGTCGCCGAGGAGCGCTTCGGGCTCACCGGTCTGACCGTCGACCCCGACGCCGAACCCGGGGGCGCGGGCGGCGCGTCGGCCGCCGAGGTGCCGGCCGGGCCGTACGACGCGCTCCTCGAAGCCGCCGTACAGGCGCTGGACGCGGGTGACTTCGGCGGCGCGGTGCAGGCGTACAAGAACGTGCTCGCGGATGACCCGGCGAACACGGAGGCGAAACTCGGTCTGGCGCAGGCGGAGTTGCTGCACCGGGTCGGCGGGATGGACCCGCAGCAGGTGCGCAAGGACGCGGCCGAGAAGCCCGCGGACGCCGAGGCGCAGATCGCCGCCGCCGACCTGGATCTGGTGGGCGGTCATGTCGAGGACGCGTTCGGGCGGCTCATCGAGACCGTGCGGCGCACGGCCGGTGACGGCCGGGACGCCGTACGGCTGCGGCTGCTCGAGCTGTTCGAGGTGGTCGGGCCCGACGACCCCCGGGTGGCGGCCGCGCGGCGGGCGCTGGCGCGTGCCCTGTTCTGAGCCGGGCCCGGGCCGGGGGCTGACCAGTCGCTAAACGTCGGGGGCGTGTGGTTCCCGAGTGAAAATTCAGCCGAGGTGGTTCCCCAGCGGCCGCGCTTTACCAAATCTTGGTAATCGCGGCCGCTGTTACTGGAAGTAAGACCGAGGCGTTGATCTGTCGGGTTCTGTCCGTCCATCAACAACTTTGTTCCTGGCCCTGTTGACACCCTGAGTCGCCGCCCGAGACCTCTGGGTCGTTGTTCGGTTATCCGGCCGTTACTAGCGAGTAACGAACCCCCTTGTGCGGGCGGCGAGAATGGACCACGATCGGCCACGCTCGGTCCATTCCCGTACCCCGACAGCCGGTTGGGTACAACGGGTTTTCCTGGGTCCCCACCGAGCAGAGCCGGCGGCACACGTCGCGGGTTCTTGGGCAGGGGGGTCTTCGCCGCTCGGTGAAGCCTGTCCAGCAAGGTTGTGCGTGATGCGTGTCAGGCGCGACCAGTGGTTGTCGCTCGGGGGTGATCGCCGGTGATCGGTGCGCGGTACGCGCCTCCGAGACGGGCGCTCCCCTTCCCGAGGACGTAGCACTTCTCCCATCCCTGTCCGGCTGAGCCGCCGCATAAGTGGGGCGAGTCGGGGCCAGGAGATGTACGTCCGAGAAGGAGGAAATATGGAGTCCCAGGTGCGTGGCGGGACCAGATGGAAGCGGTTCGCGCTGGTCATGGTGCCCAGCGTCGCCGCCACGGCAGCGATAGGCGTCGCCCTGGCACAGGGTGCGCTGGCCGCGTCGTTCAGCGTTTCGGGCCAGTCGTTCAAGGTCAAAGCGGATTACATCCACGGCGAGGGCTTCTCGCAGTACGGCGCCATCGACGCCGGCAAGACGCTGGACGGCAAGGACACGATCCACCCGGTCGCGGTGTCGGCGTTCTCCAAGGCCCGCATCCAGAACATGTGTCAGTCGGTCGTCACGCCGAACATCCCGCTGCTCGGCTCGGTCACCCTGACGCTGACGGCGGGTGACAGCAAGGACGAGGCCAAGCAGGTCTCGGCCTCGAACCTGTACATCGACGTCGAGGACCTCGGCGCCGACACCGCGGTGTTCAACGGTCTCGACATCGGCGTCCAGGCCGGCTCGATGAAGAACCCGCCCATGAAGGGCGGCGACGAGAAGGCCAACCCGTACGGCTTCGGCCAGCAGGCGACGTCCGTGGACCTGTACGGCGTGAAGCAGACGGCGTGGGCGACCACCGCCGGAACCTTCACCCTGCCCGGGCTGAGCATGAAGCTCTCCACGGGTGCCAACCCGTGCTACTAGGCACTCGGTGACGGGCGGGGGACGCCGTGAGGCGCCCCCGCCCGCATCTCTCCGACCGGGTCTTCACGCACGGTCCCGTGCAGCGACGGAAGACCCCCCTCACAGAGCGACACCGCACCAGGGAGCTGTTTCCATGAGCGCCGAGACTCCTGCTGCACCCAGCCTGTACACCCGCTGGAGGCTGCAGTTCCGCGCCTGGCGCGGCATGAGGCCGTTCTGGGCCGGTCTGTTCATGATGATCGGCGGCGTCCCGATCATGTACTTCCCGTACGCGCACCTCTCGATCGGTCAGCTGACGATCCGCATGTCCACCACGGCCGGTGCGGGATCGCTGATCATCGGCGTCCTGCTCGTCGTCCTGGGCGTCAGCGTCTGGTTCCAGCAGCACATCCGCACCTTCGCGGGCGTGGCGGCGATCCTGCTGGCCCTGGTGTCCCTCCCGGTCTCCAACTTCGGTGGCTTCGTCGTCGGCTTCCTGTTCGGGATGATCGGCGGCGCGATGGCCATCGCGTGGGTGCCGGGGACCCCGCCCGAGCCGCAGGCGGAGCAGACGCCGGACGGCCTGGGCGGCGCGCCCGAGAGCGCCGTCACGGATCTCACCAAGGCCGACGACGCGCCCGCTCGCCCCGACGCCGACGGCGGGCCGGAAGAGCCGAACGACATGTCAGAAACGAGCCCGGCGAACGGGGCGAACGGGAGGCACAGTGTCGGCTGACGAGGTGACGCACGGGGCGGACGCGGACGCGTCCCGTGTGAGAACCGGGCCACGCCACGCGGCACCCAGGAAGCCGCTGCTCGCCAGGATCCACCTGCCGGCGGGCAAGGCGATCGCCCTGGCGGCGATGCCGACGGCCGTTCTCATGGGCATGGGGTTCACCCCGACGCTCGCGCGCGCGGACGACCAGCCGACCTCGAAGAGCCTCACGGCCGAGGAGTACGAGGCCTGCGTCGACGCCATGACGGCCGACGAGTCCGCCTCCGCCTCGCCGTCGTCCTCGCCCTCCGAGACGTCGAGCGACACCAAGGACGACTCGGCGAGCGACTCGAAGGACACCACCTCCAAGGACACGACGTCCAAGGACAGCGACAGCGACAGCGGTTCGGGCGGCTCCTCCTCGTCGGATTCAGGTTCCGACGACACGGCCGAGCCCTCGCCGTCGGCCTCCTCCGCGGCCACCTCGACGGACACGTCGACGTCGTCCTCGGACGACTCCGCGACGGCGAGCCCCTCGGACACGGAGACGAGCAAGAGCGTCCTGGAGACCATCGGCGACGCCATCAAGGACGTCTTCGACGGCGACAGCTCCGACGACTCGACCGCGACCGCGACCGCGAGCCCGTCCCCCTCCGCGTCCGCCTCGGCGAGCACCGGCGCCAGCGGCACGGACACGTCCTCCGGCTCGTCCGACTCCGCCAAGGAGACGACGGAGAAGACCACCGAGACGGTGAAGGACGCCGTGAGCGACGCGGCCGACGCCGCCGACGACACGGCCGACACCGCGACCGAGGCCGCCGAGAGCCCCGACGCCACGGCGAGCTCCTCGCCGAGCCCCTCCGCGAGCGCCACCACGGACGTCGACGACTGCCCGGTCGCCACGGAGGACGAGAGCGGGATCGACAACAAGCTTCCCCTGCCCGACGACCCCTGGTACCTGAACGCCAGTTCGCTGCTGCTCAAGGGCGCCGACTACCAGGGCATCGTCAAGGTGAAGATGTCCAACGGCAAGACCAAGGAAGTCCTGAAGTACGTCATCTCCGGCGGTACCGAGATCGGCGACCTGCACCAGACCGTGATCGACAAGCAGGCGGGCAAGACCTACCACGTCCAGGCGGGCAGCGGTACGAAGTCCACCATCGAGGACGGCGACACGGTCATGTACACCGAGAGCATCTCGGGGAACCTGTTCGGTCTGATACCGGTCACGTTCACCCCGGAGAACCCGCCGCCGCTGAACATCCCGCTGATCTACTTCACCAATGTGAAGGTCCAGCAGGCAGGCCAGTTCGGCGGCACCCTGACCGTGCCCGGCCTGCACCAGTACACCACCTGAGCCGTCGGGTCACAGAGCCACCTCGGGAGCCGCTCACAGCTGAGGGCGCCCCCCTGTCACAGGGGGGCGCCCTCAGCGCCGTACAAGCCCCTCGCGGGGGCGGGTGGTTCAGTCGATCGCGCCGCCGCCCAGGTGGTGGACGCGGAGCATGTTGGTGGTGCCGGGGACGCCGGGGGGCGAGCCGGCGGTGATGATGACGATCTCGCCCGGGTTGAAGCGGTTGATCTTCGCGATCTCCTGGTCGACCATGTCGACCATTTCGTCGGTGGTGTTGACGAAGGGGACCACGTGGGACTCGACGCCCCAGCTGAGCGTCAGCTGGTTGCGGGTGCCCTCGTCGGTGGTGAAGGCGACGATCGGCTGCTGGGCGCGGTAGCGGGAGAGCCGGCGGGCGGTGTCACCGGACTGGGTGAAGGCCACCAGGCCCCGGCCGCCGAGGAAGTCGGCGATCTCGCACGCGGCGCGCGCGATCGAACCGCCCTGCGTCCGCGGCTTCTTGCCCGGGACGAGGGGCTGCAGGCCCTTGGAGAGCAGCTCCTGCTCCGCCGCGGCGACGATCTTCGACATCGTCTTCACGGTCTCGATCGGGTAGGCGCCGACCGAGGACTCCGCCGACAGCATGACCGCGTCGGCGCCGTCCAGGATCGCGTTGGCCACGTCGGAGGCCTCGGCGCGGGTCGGACGGGAGTTGGTGATCATCGACTCCATCATCTGGGTCGCCACGATCACCGGCTTGGCGTTGCGCCGGCACAGCTCGATGAGGCGCTTCTGCACCATGGGGACCTTCTCGAGCGGGTATTCGACGGCGAGGTCGCCACGGGCGACCATCACGGCGTCGAACGCCATCACGACGTCCTCCATGTTCTCGACCGCCTGCGGCTTCTCCACCTTGGCGATGACGGGGACCCGGCGGCCCTCCTCGTCCATCACGCGGTGGACGTCGGTCACGTCCTTGGCGTCGCGGACGAAGGACAGCGCGACCATGTCGCAGCCCATGCGCAGCGCGAAACGGAGGTCCTCGACGTCCTTCTCGGACAGCGCGGGCACGTTGACGGCCGCGCCGGGCAGGTTGATGCCCTTGTGGTCGGAGATGACACCGCCCTCGATGACGATCGTCTTCACCCGCGGGCCCTCGACGTCCAGGACCTTCAGCTCGACGTTGCCGTCGTTGATGAGGACCTGGTCGCCGCGCGAGACGTCACCGGGCAGGCCCTTGTACGTCGTGCCGCAGATCGTCTTGTCGCCGGGGACGTCCTCGGTGGTGATGGTGAACTCGTCACCCCGCACCAGCTCCACCGGACCTTCGGCGAAGGTCTCGAGACGGATCTTCGGGCCCTGGAGGTCGGCGAGGACACCGATGGCCCGGCCGGTCTCCTTGGAGGCGGCCCGGACCCGGTCGTAACGGCCCTGGTGCTCGGCGTGCGTGCCATGGCTGAAGTTGAAGCGGGCCACGTTCATGCCGGCTTCGATCAGGGCGACGAGCTGCTCGTGGGAGTCGACCGCGGGGCCGAGAGTACAGACGATTTTCGAACGGCGCATGGGGCGATCCTAACGGTTTGTTTCGCTACGGAATAATGCGTCTGGCGGAAGATACAAATGGGCGGGTTCGCGCTCAGTTGCATTCGCGCTCAGTTTGTCTGTACGACCAGTGCATACGTCTGCGTGGCGATCTCGAGTTCCTCGTCCGTCGGCACCACGGCGACCGCCACCCGGGCGTCCGCGGGCGAGACCAGCCGGGGCTCGTCGCCCCGTACGGCGTTGAGCCCGCCGTCCACCGCGAGGCCCAGGGTCTCCAGGCCCGCGACGGCCGCCGCGCGCACCTCGGCCGCGTTCTCGCCGACCCCCGCGGTGAACGCGACCGCGTCCACCCGCCCGAGGACGGCGTAATAGGCGCCGATGTACTTCTTCAGACGGTGAATGTAGATGTCGAAGGCGAGCTTCGCCCGTACGTCGCCCTCGTCGATCCGGCGCCGGATCTCCCGCATGTCGTTGTCGCCGCACAGTCCGATGAGCCCGCTCTTCTTGTTGAGAAGAGTGTCGATTTCGTCGATGGACATTTCGCCAACTCGTGCCAAATGGAAGATGACGGCCGGATCGATGTCCCCGGAGCGCGTCCCCATCACCAGCCCCTCCAGCGGCGTCAGGCCCATCGAGGTGTCCACGCACCGGCCCCGCTCGACCGCCGAGGCGGACGCCCCGTTGCCGAGGTGCAGCACGATCACGTTCACCTCTTCGGGTGCCTTGCCGAGCAGCTTCGCCGTCGCCCGGGAGACGTACGCGTGCGAGGTCCCGTGGAAGCCGTAGCGCCGGACGCGGTGCGCGTCGGCGGTCTCCACGTCGATCGCGTAGCGGGCGGCGGCCTCCGGCATCGTCGTGTGGAAGGCGGTGTCGAACACGGCGACCTGGGGCAGGTCGGGCCGCAGGGCCCGGGCGGTGCGGATCCCGGTGAGGTTGGCGGGGTTGTGCAGCGGCGCGACCGGGATCAGCCGCTCTATCTCGGCGAGGACCGTGTCGTCCACGAAGGTCGGCTCGGTGAACAGCTTGCCGCCGTGCACCACCCGGTGCCCGATGGCGGCGAGCTCGGGCGAGTCCAGCCCGAGCCCGTCCCGCGCCAGCTCCTCCGCCACGGCCTTCAGCGCGGCGTCGTGGTCGGCGATCGGGCCGGTCCGCTCGCGCGTGCCCCCGCCGGTCGCCAGGGGCGTGTGCTTCAGCCGCGAGGTCTGCTCACCGATGCGCTCGACGAGCCCGCTCGCCAGCCGGTCGCCCTCCCGCATGTCGAGCAGCTGGTACTTCACCGACGAGGAGCCGGAGTTGAGGACGAGGACACGGGTCGCGGTCACTGCTGGGAAGCCTTCTGGTCGAGGGTCTGGCCGAGTGTCGGATCGAGGGTCTGGGCCTGGATCGCCGTGATGGCGACGGTGGTGACGATGTCGGGGACGAGGGCGCCCCGGGACAGGTCGTTGACGGGCTTGCGCAGCCCCTGCAGCACCGGCCCGACGGCGATCGCGCCGGCCGAACGCTGCACGGCCTTGTAGGTGTTGTTGCCGGTGTTGAGGTCCGGGAAGATCAACACGCTGGCCTGGCCCGCGACTTCGGAGCCCGGCAGCTTGGTCGCGGCGACACTGGGCTCGACCGCGGCGTCGTACTGGATCGGCCCCTCGATCTTCAGATCGGGCCGCCGGGAGCGCACCAGCTCGGTGGCCTCGCGCACCTTGTCGACGTCGGCGCCGGACCCGGACGTACCGGTCGAGTACGACAGCATCGCGATCCTCGGCTCCACGCCGAACTGGGCGGCGGTCGCGGCCGACTGGATCGCGATGTCGGCGAGCTGCTCGGCGTTCGGGTCGGGGTTCACCGCGCAGTCGCCGTAGACGAGGACCTTGTCGGCGAGACACATGAAGAAGACGGACGAGACGATGTCCGCATCCGATTTGGTCTTGATGATCTCGAAGGCGGGCCGGATGGTCGCGGCCGTGGAGTGCACGGACCCGGAGACCATGCCGTCCGCGAGCCCCTCCTGCACCATCAGCGTGCCGAAGTAGTTCACGTCGGAGACGACGTCGTACGCCAGCTCCACGGTGACGCCCTTGTGGGCGCGGAACTGCGCGTACCGCTCGGCGAAGGCGTCCCGCAGCTCGCTCGTCGCCGGGTCGATCACCTGGCAGTCGCCCAGGTCGATCCCGAGGTCGGCGGCCTTCTTGCGGATCTGGTCCACCGGCCCGAGGAGGGTGAGGTCGCAGACGCCGCGCCGCAGCAGCACCTCGGCCGCGTGCAGCACCCGCTCCTCGGTGCCCTCCGGCAGCACCACCCGCCGCCGGTCGGTGCGGGCCTGCTCCAGGAGCTTGTGCTCGAACATCATCGGCGTGACGCGGTCGGTGCTGGGGGCGGAGACCCGCTTGAGGAGTGCGGCGGTGTCGACGTGCCGCTCGAACAGCCCGAGCGCCGTCTCGGCCTTGCGCGGGGTGGCCGCGTTCAGCTTGCCCTCGAGGGAGAACAGCTGTTCGGCGGTGGGGAAGCTGTTGCCCGGCACCGAGATCACGGGGGTGCCGGGCGCGAGCCGGGCGGCGAGGGTGAGGATCTCGTCGCTCGGGACCTCGTTGAGGGTGAGCAGCAGACCGGCGATCGGCGGGGTGCCGGCGCTGTGCGCGGCGAGCGAGCCGATGACCAGGTCGGCCCGGTCGCCCGGGGTGACGACGAGACAGCCCGGGGTCAGGGCGTTCAGGAAGTTCGGCAGCATCGCGCCGCCGAAGACGAAGCCGAGGGCGTCGCGGGCGAGCCCGGAGTCGTCGCCGAGCAGCACCCTCGCGCCGAGCGCGTGGGTGACCTGGGCGACCGTCGGCGCGGACAGGGCGGGCTCGTCGGGCAGCACGTAACAGGGGACGGGCAGCCGGCGCACCAGCCCCTCGGCCATCCCCTCCCGGTCCTCGCGGGCGACCCGGTTGGCGACCATGGCGAGCACGTCGCAGCCGAGCGCCAGATAGGCGCGGTAGGCGTTGCGGGTCTCGGCGAGGACGGACTCGGCGGTCTGCTTGCGGCCGCCGACGACGGGGATCACGGACGCGCCGAACTCGTTGGCGAGGCGCGCGTTGAGGGCCAGCTCGTCCGGGAACTGGGTGTCGGCGTAGTCCGTGCCCAGGACGAGGACGACGTCGTACTCCCGCGCGACCAGGTGGAACCGGTCGACGAGGGTGGAGACCAGTTCGTCCGCGCCCTGCTCGGCCTGGAGGGCGGACGCCTCGTGGTAGTCCAGTCCGTAGACCGTCGCCGGGTCCTGCGTCAGCCGGTAGCGGGACCGCAGCAGCTCGAACAGCCGGTCCGGCCGGTCGTGGACGAGCGGACGGAAGACGCCCACCCGGTCGACCTGCCGGGTCAGGAGTTCCATGACCCCCAGTTCGACGACCTGCCGGCCGTCGCCGCGGTCGATACCGGTCACGTACACGCTGCGGGTCACGCGAGCACTCCGTTTCGTCTGACTTTCGTCTGAGTCGTTTCGTCTGAATCTGAAGGTGAGAGCGTGGGGGGAGCCGGGATCATAAAAATCGCCCACCTGGGTGAGCAGAACCCCCTTGACAATACCCCTGCGCGTGGATATGGCGCCCGTCAAGAGACACTGCCCTGGGCGGCGTGAAACAATCGGACCTGGCTCAACGGCATCAACAGCGAGCAGGAGACACAGCACGATGCGCATCGGAGTTCTCACCGCAGGTGGCGACTGCCCCGGCCTGAACGCAGTGATCCGGTCGGTGGTGCACCGCGCGGTCGACAACTACGGCGACGAGGTCATCGGCTTCGAGGACGGGTACGCCGGTCTCCTGGACGGCCGTTACCGCAGCCTCGACCTCAACGCGGTGAGCGGCATCCTGGCCCGCGGCGGTACGATCCTCGGCTCCTCGCGCCTGGAGCGCGACCGGCTGCGCGAGGCCTGCGAGTCCGCCTCGGACATGATCCACGACTTCGGCATCGACGCGCTGATCCCGATCGGCGGCGAGGGCACGCTGACGGCGGCGCGCATGCTGAGCGACGCCGGTCTCCCCGTGGTCGGCGTCCCCAAGACCATCGACAACGACATCTCCTCCACGGACCGCACCTTCGGCTTCGACACCGCGGTCGGCGTCGCCACCGAGGCGATGGACCGCCTCAAGACCACGGCGGAGTCCCACCAGCGCGTGATGGTCGTCGAGGTCATGGGCCGCCACGCGGGCTGGATCGCCCTGGAGTCGGGCATGGCGGCGGGCGCCCACGGCATCTGCCTTCCCGAGCGGCCCTTCGACCCCGCCGACCTGGTCAAGATGGTCGAGGAGCGCTTCGCCCGCGGCAAGAAGTTCGCCGTGGTGTGCGTGGCGGAGGGCGCCCACCCCGCCGAGGGCACCATGGACTACGGCAAGGGCGCGATCGACAAGTTCGGCCACGAGCGCTTCCAGGGCATCGGCACGGCCCTCGCGTACGAGCTGGAGAAGCGGCTCGGCAAGGAGGCCCGGCCGGTCATCCTCGGCCACGTCCAGCGCGGCGGCGTCCCCACGGCCTACGACCGCGTCCTCGCCACCCGCTTCGGCTGGCACGCCGTGGAGGCGGCCCACCGCGGCGAGTTCGGCCGGATGACGGCCCTGCGCGGCACCGACGTGGTGATGGTCCCGCTGGCCGAGGCGGTCACCGAACTGAAGACGGTCCCGAAGGACCGCATGGACGAGGCCGAATCGGTTTTCTAGCCCGGCTTCCGGGGGAGCGTCGCCCCATGGACGCTCTCTACACGGTGAACGGCACGCTCGACGCACATGTACGGGAGCGCTTGCTCGCCCCGAACTTCTGGCACCTCGCGACGGTGGGGCCGGACGGAGCCCCCCAGGTCTCCCCGATGTGGGCGGACCTGGAGGGCGAGCACGTCATGGTCAACACGTCCATCGGCCGGGTGAAGGAACGCAACCTGCGCCGCAACCCCTGGGTGTCCCTCTCCCACCACGACACCGGCAACCCCTACGACCGCGTGGAGATACGCGGCCGGGTCGCACGGTTCGTGGAGGGCGAGGAGGCGGAACGGGCCATGGACCGCCTCACGCAGAAGTACATCGGCGAGCCGCGCTATCCCTGGCTGCTGGAGGGGGAGCGGCGTGTGATGCTGCTCATCGAGCCGGTGAAGGTGCGCAGGGTGGTGGGCGTGGAGCCGTTCAGGGACGGCGTGTTGTAGGGCGTCGTACGGCCCGGGCGGTCACCGCCCCTTCCCCGCCGCCCCCTTCACCCACCGATAGACCAACTCGGGCCTGCCCACCTGCCCGTACAGCGGCTTCCGCTCGGCCCTGTCCGACTCCACCAGATGCTCCAGATACCGCCGGGCGGTGATCCGGGAGATGCCCACCTCCTCGGCCACGCCCGCCGCCGTGAGGCCTTCCGCGGCCTCCCGGACGGCTTCCGTGACGCGTTCCAGGGTCGGCGCGCTCAAACCCTTGGGCAGGGCCGCCGGGCTCGGGGCGCGCAGGGCCGCCAGGGCGCGGTCGACCTCGTCCTGGCCGCTCGCCTCGCCGGCCGCGCCGCGGAACTCCGCGTAGCGGACGAGGCGGTCGCGCAGGGTTGCGAAGGTGAACGGTTTCAGGACGTACTGCACGACCCCCAGGGAGACGCCCTCGCGGACCACGGTCAGATCGCGGGCCGAGGTGACCGCGATGACATCCGCGTGATAGCCCGCCGCCCGCAGGGAGCGGGCCAGTTGGAGGCCGTGCGCGTCCGGCAGATGCAGGTCCAGCAACAACAGGTCCACCGGGGTGCGGTCGAGGAGGCGCCGGGCCTCCGCACCCGTGTGTGCCTTTCCGACCGCGACGAATCCCGGCACCCGCCCGACGTACATGACATGCGCGTCCGCGGCCACCGGATCGTCCTCGACGACCAGTACTCTGATGGGCTCACCGCCCGGCACTTCCGGCACTTGCGTCATCCCTTGCCTCCTGGCACCGCCGTCGCCCGCCGCAACGGCAGCCGCACCACGAACTGGGCCCCGCCCCCTTCCGCCTCCGCCACCGACAGCGTCCCCTCGTGCCGGTGCGCGGCCTGCCGGACCAGGGCGAGACCAAGACCACGCCCCCCGGGACCCGCCGGCTTCGTCGAGAAGCCCCGCTCGAAGACCAGGGAGGCGTGGGCAGGATCCACCCCCGCGCCGGTGTCCGCCACCCCCAGGAGCAACTCGTCCCCCTCCGTGCACGCGGTCACCGTGACCCGCGCCCGCACGCTCCCCTGCGCCGCGTCCACCGCGTTGTCGATGAGATTGCCGAGAATGGTGACCAGATCACGCGGCGGGAGCGACTCGGGGAGCAGACCGTCGTCCAGGCCGCTGTCCTGCGACACCACCAGCTCCACGCCCCGCTCGTTCGCCTGGGCCGTCTTGCCCAGCAGCAGCGCCGCGAGGACGGGCTCGCTCACCGCCGCCACCACCTGGTCCGTCAGCGCCTGCGCCAGTTCCAGCTCCGCCGTCGCGAACTCGACCGCCTCGTCCGCCCGGCCCAGCTCGATCAGCGAGACCACGGTGTGCAGCCGGTTGGCCGCCTCGTGCGCCTGCGAGCGCAGCGCCTGGGTGAAGCCCCGCTCGGAGTCCAACTCACCCATCAGGGACTGCAGTTCCGTGACGTCCCGAAGCGTCACGACCGTGCCCCTGCGCTCTCCGCCGGACACCGGGGACGTGTTGATCACCAGGACCCGCGCCGCCGTCAGATGCACCTCGTCCACCCGGGGCTCGGAGGCCAGCAGCGCGCCCGTCAGCGGGGCCGGCAGCCCCAGGTCCGCCACCGACTTGCCCACGACGTCCCCCGGCACCCCGAGCAGCTCCCGCCCGCCGTCGTTGATCAGCGCCACCCGGTACTGCCCGTCCAGCATCAGCAGCCCCTCGCGCACCGCGTGCAGCGCCGCCTGGTGGTAGTCGTGCATCCGGCTGAGCTCGGCGGCGTTCATGCCGTGGGTGTGCCGGCGCAGCGAGGCGTTGACGACGTACGTGCCCACCGCGCCCAGCAGCAGCGCGCCCGCCGCCGCCGAGAACAGGGCCGTGACCTGGTCCTGGACCCGCTTGCTGATCGCCTCCACCTTGATGCCCGCGCTGACCAGGCCGATGATCCGGTCGCCGTCCTCGATCGGGGTGACCGCCCGCACGGAGGCGCCCAGCGTGCCGGTGTACGTCTCGGTGAAGGTCTCCCCGGCCAGGGCCTTCGCCGTGTTGCCGCGGAAGTGCCGGCCGATCTGGTCCTCCTCCGGGTGGGTCCAGCGGATGCCCTCCGGATTCATGATCGTCACGAAGTCGACCTCCGTGTCCTTCATGACGCGCAGGGCGTACGGCTGGAGCTCGGCGGTCGGGTTCGCCGTACCGATGGCCGCGTGCACGGACGGGGAGTCGGCGACCGAGCGGGCCACCGCCGTGGCCTGGCGGCCCGCCGCCTCCTCGGCCTGGTTGCGGTCGCTGACGTAGGTGAACAGCGCGTACCCCGCCACGAGCACCGCTATCAGCACCGCCTGCATGGCGAAGAGCTGGCCGGCCAGGCTGCGGGGTCTCGGCACACGGACGGAGAGGCGCATGTCGTCAGTGTGCCTCCCGAGTTAAGCGCGAACTAAATGAACGTAAGGGTGACCGCCCTCACAGCCCCGGCGATAGTCACTGCATCCCCCATATCTCCCCGGACGTGAGCCGCACGCCGGTGATGCCGACGAAGACGTCAAGGAGGGCAGCCGTGGCCGCCAGCACCACCCCCAATACGGCACCTGCCGCACCCGCTGGGAAGCGGGACCGCACCCACTATCTCTACATCGCCGTCATCGCCGCCGTGGCGCTCGGCATCGCCGTGGGGCTGATCTGGCCCGACCTCGGTGTCGAGCTCAAGCCACTCGGCACCGGCTTCGTGAGCCTGATCAAGATGATGATCTCCCCGATCATCTTCTGCACGATCGTCCTCGGCATCGGCTCCGTACGGAAGGCCGCCAAGGTCGGCGCCGTCGGCGGTATCGCGCTCGGCTACTTCCTGGTGATGTCCCTGGTCGCGCTGAGCATCGGCCTCGTCGTCGGCAACATCCTCCACCCGGGCGACGGACTGCACCTCACCGACGCCATCAAGGCCACCGGTCACGACCAGGTCTCCGACGAGGCGCTGCCGCCGGTCGAGTTCGTCCTGTCGATCATCCCGACGACGTTCCTGTCCGCGTTCACCGAGGGCCAGGTCCTGCAGACCCTGCTGGTCGCCCTGCTCGCCGGCTTCGCGCTGCAGGCCATGGGCAACGTCGGCCAGCCGGTGCTGCGCGGCATCGAGCACATCCAGCGGCTCGTCTTCCGCATCCTCGCCATGGTGATGTGGGCCGCCCCGATCGGTGCCTTCGGCGCCATCGCCGCGGTCGTCGGCTCCGCCGGTCTGGACGCGCTAAAGAGCCTCGCCGTCCTGATGCTCGGCTTCTACGTCACCTGCTTCCTCTTCGTCTTCATCGTCCTCGGCGTGCTGCTGCGGGTGGTCGCGGGCCTGAACATCCTGATCCTCTTCAAGTACCTCGCCCGTGAGTTCCTGCTGATCCTGTCCACCTCCTCCTCCGAGTCCGCGCTGCCGCGCCTCATCGCGAAGATGGAGCACCTCGGTGTCAGCAAGCCCGTCGTCGGCATCACCGTCCCGACCGGCTACTCCTTCAACCTCGACGGCACCATGATCTACATGACCATGGCGTCCCTCTACATCGCCGACGCCCTGGGCACCCCGATGTCCATCGGCGAGCAGATCCCCCTCCTGCTCTTCCTGCTCCTCGCCTCCAAGGGCGCGGCGGGCGTCAGCGGCGCCGGTATGGCCACGCTGGCCGGTGGTCTGCAGTCCCACAAGCCGGCCCTGGTGGACGGCGTCGGCCTGATCGTCGGCATCGACCGCTTCATGAGCGAGGCCCGCGCCCTGACGAACTTCGCGGGCAACGCGGTCGCCACCGTCCTGGTCGGCACCTGGACCAAGGAGATCGACAAGGCCCGGGTCCAGCAGGTCCTCACCGGCGAGCTCCCCTTCGACGAGACGACCCTGCTCGACGAGGGCGGGACCGTCACCGGCGGCGAGGTGCCCGAGCCCCGCGAGGAAGGCGAGAAGGAACTCGCCAAGGCCTGACGGCCGTACCGCAGGACCCTTCGCAGGACCCCCGAACCCCGGGTGTCCGGCCCCGCCTGAACCGGGGCCGGACACCCGGACCAGGCCCGGGCGGCTGAGCGCTCCCCCGTAGCTCAGCCGCCCGGCTTTTTCGTGTGCGACGGGATCGGGGTCTTCGGGTGTACGGGATCCGGATCCTCACCGACCTCTTACCGTTCCTGGCGTTGTTGGCCGGTGTCGGCCGAATCAGCGCTTTCCGGGCCAGGTGTGAGGTGTCTGGCGCCGGGTGCACCCCGAACGGTCCTGGGTGCGGGGAACAGCACGAGCGGGTCACTTCGGTCCAGCCGGGTCCTGCCGCCCCGAGGGGGCGTGCCCGTTGTCCTGGGTGGGCTCGTGGTCCCGCGCGGCCCGGGGACGGGTCCGGTCTGGCCGGTAGCTCTCCACGCGACGATCCTCCGGTCGTCCGTGGTCACACCTGGCCGACGCCGGATCCTGTGCCCCAGGCCACGCCGTCCGATCGCCACGGCGGCGGCATGATGCCGCGTCACCGTGGCCTGCTTGTTGTGCTGCTGGAGGGGCTTCCTCCAGTGCTGGTCTCCCCATCGGGAGGTGTACGCAGGGTCCACCGCAATGATGACCAGGCCGCGGTGGTGGGCCATGCCGCGCAGCCGTTCGCGGAAGCGGGCGGTGGGGATGCCGGCCACAGTGCGGCGGAAGGTCTTGCCCCGCCGTCCGCGCCCCATCGTCTCGCGGCCGGTGGTGCGGGCATCGGCGAAGCCGAGATTCTCGATCACGAAGCCGATGCAGTCGTACTCCTCGGCCAGCAGGGCCAGGGAGGTGATCGCGGCCCGCAGGCGCCCGTCGCGCGTGGACGCGGGCCCGGTGAGATCCAGGGGGACGGTGATGGGTTGGCCGAGGGGGTTGCCGTGCGGGTCGAGGACGCAGGCGGCGAGATGATCCGCGTTGAGGTCGATTGCGAGCAGCCGTGCACCGGCCGCCCGGATCTCCGCCAGTGCGGGTGGGGTGGTGGTGTCGGTGGCCCATGAGGCGTCGATGTACCAGCGGTCACGGGCGGGGTCGTACGCGATGTCGTAGCGCACAGCCCGGTTCGCGGTGACGCGGTCCAGCCATTCCTGCCGCAGGTGGGAGAAGGTGATGGTGCAGCCGAGCCGGTAGCGGCCCCGGGGCGCGTTGGCGAGGTGACGCAGCGGCTCGGGCAGCACGATCGTCACGCTGCCGCCCGCCGGATCGACGCAGATGGTGTAGTTCCCGTGAGGCGCTCCCGACTCGCCGTCGGCAGTCAGGAACAGACGCGCTGCATCCCAGCGCCGACGCCACTCCGGCAGGGTCAGGCTGGCCTCGGCGAGAAGGTGGCGGGGATGCAGCAGGGGCTGCCCGCCGACCACGACGGCCGGGCGTCCCTCGGCGATGCGCCGCTCCACCAGAGCCAGGCGCCGGTTGAGTGCCTGGAGGCGGCGCTGCTTGTGGAAGCGTTCGTTCTGGTCGGCGTAACCGCGCACCCGCCCCTTGTGCTGCCCGCACGGGACCGCAAGGCGCCGGGTGATCGCCCGCACGGCGCGGCGCAGCCCGGCGCGCTCGTCGTAGAGACAGCGCATGCCGAGCTGGTACTGGTCCTCGCTCGTCCTCGTCATGGCGCCCGCCCAGCGCGACGACGACACCGCCGTGAGCCTCTTCTTCCGCTCGGCACGCCGGTTGTCCTTCACCGCCACCGGGCCGATCGCCACGCGCTCGGCGAGATCCGCCCGCTGAAGGCGGCCGAGGTGTTGTCCGACCAAGGTGAGGACCTCGTCGTCCGCGCCATCGACACTCAGCCGGTCCCGGATCCGGGCACCCGAGGGCGCTGCCACGGTGAACGAGGGCTCGAGGGCACGCAGCACATGCCTTCTTCCGCGCCGACGTGCCATTGACCCTCCTCTTCTCTCTCCAGGTCACCCCGAACTCCACTGCCATCACCGATCATGCGTTCCCTGCCCGCGTGCATCCCGGTAATCAGGTCTCGTTCACCCTGACGAGTGACGCGCCGACCACTGGGGCAGTCCACCAGCGCCCTGCGCAGGTGCGCCGCCGAGAAGCCCGGGGCTCGCGCTCTTGCCTTGACGTCGGGGTCAAGCCGTACGTTCGTACGCATGCGAATCGGCGAGCTGGCCGCACGGGCCGGGACCACCACGCGGACGCTGCGGTACTACGAGTCGCGGGGGCTGCTGCCCGCGCGGCGCGGGGAGAACGGCTACCGGACCTACGACGAGGACGACCTGAAGCTGCTGCGGCAGATCAGGACGCTCCAGGACTTCGGGTTCGGCCTGGAGGAGACCAGGCCGTTCGTGGAGTGTCTGCGGGCCGGTCACCCCGAGGGCGACTCGTGTCCGGCCTCGCTCGCGGTCTACCGGCGCAAGCTGGACGAGCTCGACGCGCTGATCGCGGAGCTCGGGGCGGTGCGCGAGCAGGTCGCGGGGCAGCTGGTGCGGGCCGAGCGGGCGCGGGACGCGCTGGCCGCCGAGGCGCAGGTTCCGGGGGGCCCGGAACCCGGGTGCGAACTGGGAGGCCGGTAGATGGTGACCGATGTGACGGACGAGGACTTCGAGGCCGAGGTGATCGGGTCCGAGCTGCCGGTGCTGGTGGAGTTCACCGCCGACTGGTGCCCGCCGTGCCGGCAGATGGCGCCGGTGCTGAAGGCGCTCGCCCTCGAGGAGGGGGACCGGCTGAAGGTGGTGCAGCTGAACGTGGACCACAATCCGGAGACGACGAACGCCTACAAGGTGCTGTCGATGCCGACGTTCATGGTGTTCCGGGGCGGTGAGCCGGTGAAGGCGATGGTGGGCGCCCGGCCGAGGCGCCGGCTCCTGGAGGAGCTGTCCGACGTGCTCTGACCTGCGGCGCTACAAAGAAATCCCCCGGGCGATTGCGCCCGGGGGATTTCTTTGCGTATATTCGATGGTTCGTGACTTCGAGATTATCGAGCCACAAAGAAGTTCAGTGAGCACAGTATATCCGGGCGGGAGCGGAATTGTCAAACACCGGCTTTCCAGACAGTGAATTGCGGCGCGAGCAGGAATTCATCGACGGCCTGTACGCCCGTGTGGACGCCCTGCGCGGTGACACCGAGGCCTCCGTCGACGACGCGCTCGCCCAAGGGAACACGCCCATGCAGGCCCGCCTGGAGCGGGACATCCTGGTCGCCGAACGCTCGGGGCTGCTGGCCGCGCTCAACGCCGTGGACGGCTCGCTCTGCTTCGGCCGGATCGACCTCACCTCGGGCGTCAGCCACCACATCGGCCGGATCGGGCTGCGCGCCGACGACGCCGACCGCACCCCGGTGCTGATCGACTGGCGGGCGGACGTGGCCCGCCCCTTCTACCTGGCCACCGGGCACACCCCGCTGGGCCTGCGCCGCCGCCGGCACCTGACCACCGAGGGCCGCCGGGTCACCGCCCTGCACGACGAGATCCTCGACCTCGGCGACCAGGAGCGCACCGGCCACGAGGACCCCACCGGCGACGACGTCCTGCTCGCCGCGCTGAACGCCGCGCGCACCGGCCGTATGCACGACATCGTGCAGACCATCCAGGCCGAGCAGGACGAGATCATCCGCGCCCCCCACCGGGGCGTCCTGGTCGTCGAGGGCGGGCCCGGCACCGGCAAGACCGCCGTCGCCCTGCACCGCGCCGCGTACCTGCTGTACGAGCACCGCGAACTGCTCGCCAGGCGCGCCGTCCTCATCGTCGGCCCCAACCCCGCCTTCCTCGGCTACATCGGCGAGGTGCTGCCCTCCCTCGGTGAGACCGGCGTGCTGCTCGCGACGGTCGGCGAGCTGTTCCCCGGCGTGAAGGCGACGGCGACGGACACCCGTGCGGCCGCCGCGGTCAAGGGCCGCGCCGACCTGGCGGACGTGCTCGCCGAGGTCGTCCGCGACTGGCAGTCGCTGCCCGACCCGGTGATCGCGATCGGGCACGACCGGGAGGTCCTGATGCTCGACGACGGCCTGGTGAAGGTCGCCCGTGAGCGCGCCCGGGCCGCGAAGCTGCCGCACAACGTGGCCCGGGAACACTTCGAGGGCCACATCCTCAACACCCTCACCGAGCTGTACGCCGAGCGCGTCGGCACCGACCCCTACGACGGCTCCAGCCTCCTCGACCCGAGCGACATCACCCAGATCCGCGACGAACTCGCCGAGAACCCCGAGGTCTGGGCCGCCATCGACCAGCTGTGGCCGCGGCTGACCCCGCAGCGCCTGGTCGCCGACTTCCTCGCCGACCCCGTCGGCCACCTCCCCGACGAGGACGCGGCCGCCGTCCGGCGCCCGGTGACCCGGGCCTGGACCGTGGCGGACGTACCGCTCCTCGACGAGGCCGCCGAACTGCTCGGCGTGGACGAGCGGGTGGTGCGGGCGCGCGCGGAGCGGGAACGCGAGACGCAGGTGGCGTACGCGCAGGGCGTGCTCGACGTGTCGTACGCCTCCCGGACGTACGAGTTCGAGGACAAGGTCGACGAGGACAGCGAGGTGCTGTCCGCGCACGACATCATCGACGCCGAACGCTTCGCCGAGCGGCAGGAGGAGGACGACCACCGCAGCGCCGCCGAGCGCGCCGCCGCCGACCGGACCTGGGCGTTCGGGCACATCATCGTCGACGAGGCGCAGGAGCTGTCCCCGATGGCGTGGCGGCTGCTCATGCGGCGCAGCCCGACCCGCTCGATGACCCTGGTCGGCGACCCGGCGCAGACCGCGGAGGCGGCCGGTGTCGGCTCCTGGGCGACGATCCTCCAGCCGTACGTCGAGGACCGCTGGGAGCACACCCGCCTCGGCGTCAACTACCGCACGCCCGCCGAGATCATGGAGGCCGCGGCGGCCGTCGTACGCGCCGAGGACCCCGACTTCGAGCCGCCGAGCTCGGTGCGCTCCACCGGGGTACGGCCCTGGGCGCGCGCCACCGACGACCTGCCCGGCGCGGTCGCCGAGGCGGTGGAGGAGCTGACGCCCGCCGAGGGCCGGCTCGCCGTCATCGCCCCGCGCCATCTGCACCGCAGGCTGGCCGCCCGGCTGGACGGGGTGACGGCGGGCGCCGAGCCGGACCTCACCCGGACCGTCGTCCTGCTGGACCCCCGCCAGTCCAAGGGTCTCGAATTCGACTCGGTCCTGGTGGTCGAACCCGCCCTCTACGGCACCAGCGACCTCTACGTCGCCCTCACCCGGGCCACCCAGCGCCTCGGCGTGGTCCATACCAAGGAGCTGCCGAAGGCGCTGGTGACGGCCCTGGCGTAACGCGGGATCACCAAGACGTAACAGTTCGTGCCGTGATCACTGCGTGTGCACGGCCGGTGCGGTAAGCGTTGCCGTATGGAAGCCCAGCCCCATGCCACCGCACCGGCCGACAGCCCCGCCCTCGGCTCGCTGGCCGTCCAGCCGCTGCTCACCGCGGAGTTCGACGCCGACCCCGGCGCGGTGTACCGCCGACTGCGCGCCACCTACGGCCCGGTGGCGCCCGTCGGCCTGATGGGCGTACCGGTGTGGCTGGTCCTCGACTACCGCGAGGTCCTGGAGGTGCTGAAGAACGAGAGCCAGTGGCGGCGGGACGTACGGCACTGGCGGGCCCGGGCGCAGGGCGAACTGCCGTACGACTGGCCGCTGCTCGCGGGCTACGAGGTGCGCCAGATGATGTTCATGGACGACGAGGAGCACCGCGCCGCCCGCCGCACCCACCACGCGGCCCTGCGCCCCTTCCAGGACGCCAAGAGCCCCGTCGGCTGGGAACTGCGCCAGGCCGTCGCCCGGTACGCCGACGAACTGGTCGCCCTGCTCGCCGCCGAGTCGGGCCGCACCGGCTTCTGCGACCTGGGCGCCCAGTACACCCGCCCGCTGCTGCTGATGGTCACCACGAAGCTCTTCGGCTGCCCGGTCGACCTCGGCGACGCACTGGTCATGGACCTGTGGCGGATGCTGGACGGCGGCCCCGACGCGGGCCCCGCCACCGGCCGGGCGTTCGCCACCTTCACCCGCCTCGCCGCTCACCGCCGGGCCCGGCCCGGGGACGACCTCACCTCGTACCTGATGCTCGCCGACCCGGACCTCAGCGACGAACAGCTCGGCCGGGAACTCTTCATGAACGCCGTCTACCTCAACGACATCACCGGCAACATGGTCCTCAACACCCTGCTGGAGGTGCTCCGCGGCAACGCCACCGTCCGCCGCAGCCTGTCCGCCGGCCAGCTCGGCGAGACCGTCAACCGGGCCGCCCTCGCCAACCCGCCCGTCGCCAACATGTGCTTCCGGTTCGCGGCGCGGGACGTGCGGCTCGGCGGCTTCTGGATCCGCGCGGGCGACATCGTCTCCCCGTCCTGTGCCGCCGCCCACCAGGACCTGCTCGCCATCGGCTCCTCCACGATGGTCGGCTCCACCGTCTCCACCCGCGCCCACCTCGGCTGGGGCGCCGGCCCCCACCAGTGCCCGAGCGCGGCCCGCGAACTCGGGGCCCTGATCGTCTCCACCGCCGTCGGCCGAGTCTTCGACCACCTCGCCCAGGCCGAACTCACCCTCCCGCCCGACCAGTTGCCCTGGCGCTCGGGCCCGGTGGTGCGCGGTCTGAAGGTCCTCCCGGTCCGCTACGAACTCTCCCCGGACGCACCGTCCCCGCACCACCCGAACCCGGACCTGCTCCCCGCCGTCCCCCACCAGGAGACCCAGGCGCGGGGCCTGCTGGCGGCGCTGCGACGGCTGATGTTCGGCGGGCGGGCCAAGAGCGATGCAGACTCCTGAATGCGAATCCTATATCAGGGTTTCAATTCGAGGTCAAGCCGTTTGGTGGGAGCCTCAAGCCCGCCTCGGAAGCTAGTATTTGACTTTTCGAAGCGATGGCCAATGGTTTTCGGGTTTTGGAGATATTCCGGCGATCCAGGTGTGTCAATGCGTCGCCCATCCGAGATCTCTTGCGCAGAGCTGATCGATACCGGGCGGGTCCTCGACTCCGCGCTGGTAGCCTGCCACGCTTTCTGTGGCCGGATAGGAGTCCGGCCGTGTAGCGCGTCGAAGGATCTTTCATGTCCACATCCAGAGAAGGCGGTTGGCCCGACTGTGACGCCGTGAGACGGCAGGTGGAGGCGTTGCAGTGGCAGGTCGCCCATCTGGCGGACTGCGTTGAAGAGGTGTCCAGGCGCTGCGCCTTTCGGCCACCTTGTCGTTGTCGAGCGGAATGGGGGCATGGTTCGATCGAATGCGATCGAAAGTAGGTTTCATAAGGGCAATCGACCGGCCTTGAACATTCTTTCTGCCACTCTCTGTTGAGAATGGGGTCGCGAAATGCAGAGCAGGGGGAAGTTGTGGCCGAGGTTGAGCGTCCATTTCTGGTGCCCGCATCCGAGGAGGAACGAGAGGAGTGGATCGAAGCGGCGCGTGCGACACCCGGGGTCAATGTCCCCCGGGACGCTCTCGCTAACATCGCTCCGTTTCTCGTGCGGCCGGGCAGCCTTATCGGGGTGGCGGGCCGAGCGGGGCGCCGCGCTCTGGTGGACAGTGCCTTGCGGCGGGTCGTCACGGATGCCGGTGACATGACTGTGCTGGCGGTGCGCATGCACGGGGTGGGGGGAGTCGTTTGGGGGAACAATGAGCGGATCAGCTCAGCCTGGCACTCACTCGCCAATCCGTCAGGAGTGACCGAGGAGCAGCGCGCACTGGCTCGCGTGTATCCCTGGACGACGACGAACGGCGAGGGCCAGGAGGAGGCCCGTGCCGCGCTGCAGAGTCATGTGGCCAGCAGGGACGAGCTGATCGCCAACGTGCAGTTGGCGGTCGAGGCCTTGGCCAGGCGCGTCGGACACCGGCCGTATGACCTCCAACAGGACCTCGTGCTCAACGGGCAGCAGGAGCCCGGCCTCTATGTCGCCCAGCAGTTTCATCTCGATGAGTCTCCTCTGGAAGACGACGAGGGGTGCCCCCTCCACCCTTCCGACCACTGGGGCTGGATGGCTGTTCGGGGGAACAATCGCACGAAGGAGCGCCAGGAGATCTATCAGGTGCACTCCTCCGAGGTCCTGACCGGGGTGCCCCTGAAACATCTGGGCGGAGAGGGCGAGACGCTGGTCTTCGACCCCGTCGACTGGCTGACCCGGCTTTCGGAGTCCCTCAACGAGGAGTACGCGACCGCGGACGGCTGGGAGCCGGACAGTGATCTGCGCGCGGTCCGGGCCCGACGTATCGCTGTGGTCGAGGCACACCTCGTCCTCGGGACCACCACACCCCGCCGTCTGTATCGCATCGTGCAGATGAGTAATCGGCGTGACCATGTCCACCCACCCCTGGAGTTCGAGCAGAACGACCGAAGCCGCTCCCTCGCCCGCAGCGTTCTCGGCGCGTATGTGGCGGAGGGGCTCCTGGACGAGCGGACCGCGGAGGTACTCTCGGGCTCTGCGCCGGTCACCGACCTGTCCGGAGCGCCGAGCGATGCCACGGTGAGTGAACTCAGGGACCTGCGGTCCATGCGACTCCTTGAAGAACTCTTCCCGACGGACCGACACAAGCAGTTCCTGATCAGGCGGGCGCTCAGCGAGTCGCCGCCCTCGCAGCTC
Organism: Streptomyces sp. NPDC005820; assembly: GCF_040630255.1. Classification (NCBI taxonomy): domain Bacteria; kingdom Bacillati; phylum Actinomycetota; class Actinomycetes; order Kitasatosporales; family Streptomycetaceae; genus Streptomyces; species Streptomyces sp. NPDC005820. The sequence continues at coordinate 4,968 of NZ_JBEXXE010000005.1, read as the reverse complement.
TCCGCACCGGAGGTGAACCGCCGGGCCAGGGCATGGTCCGCTCTGACCTCGGAGAGTTATCCCAAGGCATGGAACCCACGCATCGGTGAGATGTTTCAGGTGGGCGAGGTTCGCGCGGGCGTCCAACACTCCCGGGACCCGCTGCGGGATCTCCTGGCGAGGGCCGAGGAGGACGAGGAGGCCTTCGAGGAACTGGTGAGATACCGTGCGGCCCACTGGCTCGCGGCGTTCGGCATCATCGAGGCAGACCGAGGTTCGTTGACCGGCCAGAAAGCGGACGAGGACGACGGAACCGAGGCGACTCGTGTACGACGCACCGTGCGCAACCAGCTGAACGCCTTGCGGAACAACAGCAGAAAGCAGGCCGTGGCGGTTCTCCGGGAGCTTGCTGCAGCGATGGACGCGGGTGACCGGACGCCGAGGAAGGTCACCAAGTCCGGGGAACGGTTGGTAGAGCCGATGAAGATTGCCTGGTTCAACCGGGAGTTCCCCAAGGAGACCGGAAAGCGGCCGAACAAGCCCAAGATCTCCCGTACCCACCCGCCCGAGCCGACCCGGTCCACGACGGCCTGGAGCACGCCCGACCCCGAGCAGGCCGACGTCCGGGCCGCCGCGCAGCCCCCGACACCGGCGGGCGCTCCCGAACCCCTCCCCGTGTTCGCCATGCCGCCGGAACGCGGACCAGACCCGAGCCTCGCCCCCGCGGACGTACCGTCACCCGCCTCTCCCCTCGACCAGCTGGCGGAAGAACTGAAGCTCCAGGTCACCAGGTTGCTCGACGAGTCACGCCGCGCCCGGGAGACCCTGGACCTGATGGCCGACAAGGTGCGCGAGGGGGACATACGCTTCGCGTTCAGCCGCATCCAGGCCGAAGCCATTGCCCTTGAGATCCCACGCGCCCTGCGTACGCTGCGGGAACTTCCCGAACTCGTAGAGGCGTTGGCCGAACCCTAGGCCGGCCGCAGCCACACCGTCGCCAGGGGCGGCAGCGTCAGGCGGACGCTGGCCGGGCGGCCGTGCCACGGCTGGGGTTCCGGCTTCAGCGGGTCGGGGTGGGTGACGCCGCTGCCGCCGTAGCGTTCCGCGTCGGTGTTGAGGGTCTCGTGCCAGGCCGGGATGTCGTCGGGGACGCCGAGGCGGTAGTCGTGGCGGACGACGGGGGAGAGGTGGGAGACGCACAGCACAGGCGCGCCCTCCGCGTCGCGGCGGAGGAAGGCGAAGACGTTGTCGTCGGCGGCGTCCCCGACCACCCACTCGAAGCCGGCCGGGTCGGTGTCCCGCTGCCACAGCGCGGGCGTGGCCCGGTAGGCCGTGTTGAGGTCGCGGACCAGGTCGCGCACGCCGCGGTGGTCGGGCTCGGCCCCGTACGCCGAGTCCAGCAGCCACCAGTCCGGGCCGTGCGCCTCCGACCACTCCGCGCCCTGGGCGAACTCCTGCCCCATGAAGAGGAGTTGCTTGCCCGGGTGGGCCCACATGAAGGCCAGATACGCCCGCAGGTCGGCGCGCTGCTGCCACCAGTCGCCGGGCATCTTCGACACCAGCGAGCGCTTGCCGTGCACGACCTCGTCGTGGGAGATCGGCAGGACGTAGTTCTCGCTGTACGCGTACACCATCGAGAAGGTCATCTCGTGGTGGTGGTACTTGCGGTGCACCGGCTCATGGGCCATGTACTGCAGCGAGTCGTGCATCCAGCCCATGTTCCACTTCAGCCCGAAGCCGAGCCCGCCGAAGCCGCTCGGGCCGCGGTGGTGGGTGGCCCGGGTGACACCGTCCCAGGCGGTCGACTCCTCCGCGACGGTCACGACCCCCGGGTTGCGCCGGTAGACCGTCGCGTTCATCTCCTGCAGGAACGCCACCGCGTCCAGGTTCTCCCGGCCCCCGTGCTCGTTCGGCGTCCACTGGCCCGGCTCACGCGAGTAGTCGAGGTAGAGCATCGAGGCGACGGCGTCCACCCGCAGCCCGTCGATGTGGAACTCCTCGCACCAGTACACCGCGTTGGCCACCAGGAAGTTGCGCACCTCGCGCCGCCCGAAGTCGAACTCCAGCGTCCCCCAGTCGGGGTGCGCGGCGCGCAGCGGGTCCTCGTGCTCGTACAGCGGCCGCCCGTCGAACTCCGCGAGCGCCCACTCGTCGCGCGGGAAGTGCGCCGGCACCCAGTCCATCAGGACGCCGATGCCCGCCCGGTGCAGGGCGTCGACCAGGTACTTGAAGTCGTCAGGGGTGCCCAGCCGGGCCGTCGGCGCGTAGAAACCGGTGACCTGGTAGCCCCAGGAACCGCCGAAGGGATGCTCGGCGACCGGCATCAGCTCGACATGCGTGAAGCCCAGGTCACTGACGTAGGCGGGGAGCTGCTCGGCCAGTTGGCGATACGTCAGCCCCGGTCGCCAGGACGCGAGATGGACCTCGTAGACCGAGAACGGGGCCTCGTGCACGGGTGTCCCGCCCCGCCGGGCCAGCCACTCCTCGTCGCCCCACGCGTAGCGCGAGGCGTGCACGATCGACGAGGTCGCGGGCGGTATCTCCGTGCGCCGGGCCAGCGGATCGGCGCGCAGGGTGTGCGAGCCGTCCGGGCGGGCGATGTCGAACTTGTACAGCTCGCCCTCGCCGACCCCCGGCACGAACAGCTCCCACACCCCGGAGGAGCCCAGCGACCGCATCGGGCACCCGGTGCCGTCCCAGAAGTTGAAGGACCCGGCCACCCGCACCCCGCGCGCGTTCGGCGCCCACACCGAGAACCGGGTGCCGGCCACGTCCTCGTGGGTCGTCGGGTGCGCGCCGAGCACCGTCCACAGCTCCTCGTGCCGGCCCTCGCCGATCAGATGCAGGTCCAGCTCGCCCAGCGTGGGCAGGAAGCGGTACGCGTCCTCGGTCTCCAGGGTCGTGCCCTCGTACTCCACCAGCAGCCGGTAGGCCGGGACCTCGGTCAGGGGCAGCAGCCCCGAGAAGAAGCCGTCCCCGTCGTCGTGCAGTTCCGCCCGCAGCCCGCCCGCGACCACGGTGACCGACCGCGCGTACGGCCTCAGCGCGCGGAAGACGACCCCGCCGGGTCCCTGGTGCGCGCCCAGCACGGAGTGCGGGTCGTGATGGGTGCCGTGCAGCAGCCGCTCACGGTCGGCGGCGTCCGGGGCGGGCGAGAAGGCGGGCGCCGGCGGTCCCCCGGGACGCTTCACCGGCTTCCCGTTCTTCCCGGCGGCCTTCTTGCCCTTCTTCGGGGGAGTCACGTGCGGGGCCTCCTCAAGGCAGTTCGGGTGCGGCCAGGCGCTGTATCGCGGACAGGGGGACGGGCAGCCAGTCGGGGCGGTGCCGGGCCTCGTAGACGACCTCGTAGACCGCCTTGTCCGTCTCGAAGGCCCGCAGCAGCACCGGATCGGTGCGGGGATCACGGCCCGCCGCCTCGGCGTACCCCGAGCAGTACGCCGACCGGCAGGCATGCGCCCAGCCGGGGGCCGGCCGTTCGCACGAGTGCGCCGCGTAGTCGAAGGACCGCAACATGCCCGCCACGTCCCGCACCGCGGGCTGCGGCATCCTGCGCTCGGCCGGCGGCCGGGCCGGCTCCCCCTCGAAGTCGATCAGCGACCACTGCCCGGACGGCGCCCGCAGACACTGCCCGAGATGCAGATCGCCGTGGACGCGCTGCGCGGTCCAGGTCTGGCCCTGCGCCGCCAGATCCGCCAGCGCGGTGAAGGCGGTGCGCAGCGAGGGCGCGTACGGCCGCAGCGTCGGCACCGCCTGCGCCGCCGCCTCCAGCCGTACGACCATCCCCTCGACCATCGGCTGTATCTGCGCCGGTCCGAGCGTCACCGTGGGCAGCGCCCGGGCGAGCGCGCTGTGCACCTCGGCGGTGGCCCGCCCCAGCGCCCGTGCCTCCGCGCCGAAGTCCTCGCCCTTGGCCAGCTCCCGCAGCGCCAGCTCCCAGCCGTCCGTCGCGCCCTGCACATAGGGCTGGAGCACCCCGAGGACGTACGACTCACCGTCGCCGCCCTCCGAGTCCATCTCCAGCCAGGCGGTCGGCGCGGGCACCCGGGGGCAGCCCTCGCGGGCCAGCGCCAGCGGCAGCTCCAGGTCGGGGTTGACGCCGGGCGCGACCCGGCGGAACAGCTTCAGGATGAACGTATCTCCGTAGACGACGGACGAGTTCGACTGCTCGGCGGTCATCAGCCGCGGGACCAGACCCGACCGGATCTCCTGCGCCGGGTCGCCTTCGCAGCGCAGGGCGCCGATCCGGGCCCGGGAGCGCAGCGCCTCCAGCAGCAGCTCGGCGGGCCGGGTGTCGTACAGGGCGTCGTACACCGTCCGGCCGGCGAGCGGCCCGTTCGCCACATGGCCGATCAGCGCGGGCGCCAGCCGGGGCGGCAGGGCCTCGCGGACCCCGATCAGCAGTTGGTAGCGGTCGCCGGGGCTGTCCGGCTGATGGGCCCGCAGCACCAGGTGGTAGAGGCCGAGCCGGGCGCCGGCCGGAAGCAGCTCGGTGGCCGCGACCAGCGAGAACCCGGTGACCGGGCGGCCCTTGCCGGCGAACCAGCGCTGCCGTGGCAGCCACTCCCGCAGCAGCGGGTCCAGTGACGCGAGGAGCGCGGGGCTGGCCGTGCCGGAACCGCCGGAACGTGTGACAGTCTTCGCCATGGCGTCACATTCCTTTCCCCGGGTGGTCGGGGTGTTACTGATGCGTGCCCCGGGCGGGACGGGGGAAACCGCCCCGCCGTCGGGCTTCTAGGCGCCTTCCTCGCGGAGCCGGAACCAGTAGAAACCGTGTCCGGCGAGGGTGAGCAAGTACGGCAGCTCGCCGATGGCCGGGAACCGCACCCCGCCGAACAGCTCCACCGGGTGGCGTCCGTTGAACCGGCTCAGGTCCAGTTCCGTGGGCTGGGCGAAGCGCGAGAAGTTGTGCACGCAGAGCACCAGGTCGTCCTCGTATTCGCGCAGGAACGCGAGCACGGCCGGATTGCTGGAGGGCAGTTCGGTGTACGT
>NZ_JBEXXE010000004.1:305560-350160 GCF_040630255.1 Streptomyces sp. NPDC005820 | reverse complement strand
AAACGCCCGGTTACATTCCGAACCCGGAAGCTAAGCCTTACAGCGCCGATGGTACTGCAGGGGGGACCCTGTGGGAGAGTAGGACACCGCCGAACAATCATTCCGGGAAACCCCCGCACCGTATGGTGCGGGGGTTTTCTGCGTTTAGGGTCTGTTGTATGCGCTACGACCTGGTGATCTTCGACAACGATGGGGTCCTGGTGGACAGTGAACCCATCTCCAACCGGCTGCTGGCCGCCTATCTCACCGAGCTCGGGTACCCCACCAGCTACGAGGACTCGATCCGGGACTACATGGGGTCGGCGATGCACCGGGTCCACGACCTGGTCGAGGCGCGGACGGGGGAGCGGCTGCCGGCCGAGTTCGACGACGTCTTCCACCGGAGGGTGTTCGCGACCTTCGAGCGGGAGTTGGAGGCCGTGGGCGGGGTCGTGGACGTACTGGAGAAGCTGGAGGCGGACGACGTGCCGTACTGCGTGGCGTCCTCCGGTAGTCATGAGCGGATTCGGGTGGGGCATCGGACGACGGGGCTGGACCGGTGGTTCGACGAGGGGCGGATCTTCAGCGCGCAGGACGTGGGGAAGGGGAAGCCGGCGCCTGATCTGTTCCTGTACGCCGCCGAGCGGATGGGGGTGGCCCCCGGGCGGTGTGTGGTCGTGGAGGACTCGCCGCTCGGGGTGCAGGCGGCGGTGGCGGCCGGGATGGACGTGCTCGGGTTCACCGCGATGACCCCGGCCGCGAAGCTCGGCGGCGCCACGCAACTCTTCTCCGGCATGGGCGAGTTGGCGGGGCTGCTGGCCTGACATTTGTCATGCCGAGTTGCTTACGATCGTTTCTACTGGCGGACCCCTCCCGGCGGCGAAGCTGAGGGCATGACGACGAACGCGGTCCCCCAGGGTCAGAAGAAGACGAACGCCTTCGCGCCGCTCCTCATGGACGTGGCGGTGCCGATCGGGTCGTACTACCTGTTCAGGAACGCGTTCGGGATGAGCACGTTCGCGGCGCTCGCCTGGAGCAGCGTCGGGCCGGCGGTCCGGACGGTGTGGAGCGTGGTCAAGGAGCGCAGGGCCAACGGGCTCGCCGGGCTGATCCTGGGGGTGAACGTCGTCGGGCTGCTGCTCAGCTTCGTCGCCGGTGACCCGCGGCTGATGCTCGCCAAGGACAGCGCGGTCAGCAGCACGGTCGGGATCGGGATCCTCGTCTCCGTGTGGCTGGGGAGGCCGATGATGACCGCCGGGCTCAAGCCGTTCCTGGTGAAGGGCAAAGCCGACCGGGAGGCCGCGTGGGAGCGGCTGCTGTCGGGCGGGTCGGCGCGCTCTGCGGCCTTCCTGCGGGCCGAGCGGGTCTACTCGGTGGTCTGGGGCGTCGTTCTGCTGGCGGAGTGCGTGGTGCGGGTCGTGGGGGCCTACACGGTGCCTGTGGACACGATGGTGTGGCTGGGGTCCGTGGTGATGGTCGTGGCGATCGGGACCGGGGTCGTGGTGAGCGGCGGGCTGGCGGCGGGGCCGATGGTGGGGATGATCGGTGCGGAGATCGCCGCCGGGACGGCCGAAGAGAGCGGGGTGGAGGTGCCGGTGCTCGTCGCCGCGCGGTAAAGCTGAGGGAAACTCATCTTTGGCTGGATCTACCCACGAGTACGCCGGGGCCCTACGCTCGCCGCCATGACAGAAGTGCTGCGGCGCGGTAGGGCCTCATTGGCGTTCAGTTTCTTTGCGCAGGGAGCCGCGTTCGCTCTGCTCGTGACCCGGATTCCGGCGATCCAGGACCGGTACGGCGTCTCGGACGGGCAGCTGCCGATCTTCCTCGCCGCCGTGCCCGTGCTGGCCGGGGTCGGGAGCGTGACGACCGAGCAGCTGGTGAAGCGGATACCCGCGAGCCGGCTGCTGCGCTGGTCCCAGCCGGTGGTGCTGCTGGCGCTGGTCGGGGTGGGGTCGGGCGACGCGATGGCCGCGCTGGCGCTCTCGCTGGCCGTCTTCGGGCTCGCCGTGGGGGCGCTCGACGCCTCGATGAACATGCTCGGGGTGAGCCTGCAGCGGACGTACGGGCGCAGCATCATGCTGAGCTTCCATGCGGCGTACAGCCTCGGTGGGATCGTGGGGGCCTCGCTGGCGTGGGTGGGGGCGCACTGGCATCTCGCGCTGTGGCTGTCGTATCTGCCGGTGGTGGCGGTGCTGCTGCCGGCGGCGCTCGTGGCGAGTCGGTGGTACGTGGACGGGGATGCCGGGGGAGCGGTGGCTGGGGCCGGGGCGGCCGGAGACGTGGAGGACGAGAAGTCCCGTGGCGGCTCGGGTGTGGTGTTCAAGCTGTTGCTGCCCCTGTGTCTGGTGATGTCCTTCGCCTACATCGGGGACTCGACCGTCTCCAACTGGAGCGCGAAGTATCTGACGGATGTGCTCGGGAGCAGTGAGCAGCTGGCGACCGTGCCGTACAACGTGTACATGGTGACCACGCTGGTCGGGCGGGCCATCGGGGACTTCGGGGTACGGCGGTTCGGGGCGGCGGCCGTGGTGCGGCTGGGGGCGCTGGTGGCGGCGGCCGGGTTCGCGGTGGTCGCCGTGGCGCCGGGGGCCTGGGTGGGGATGGGCGGGTTCACGCTGGTGGGGCTGGGGCTGTGTGTGCTGGTGCCGCAGACCTTCGCGGCGGCGGGGCGGTTGTTCCCGGGGGCGTCGGATGCGGCGATCGCGCGGCTCAACGTCTTCAACTACGTCGGGTTCCTGGTGGGGTCGCCGTTGGTGGGGGCGTTGGGGGACGCGTGGAGCTATCGGGGGGCGATGGTGGTGCCGATGGTGTTGGTGCTGGTGACGTTGGTGTACGCCAGGTCGTTCGTCGCTCAACCGGACCGATACGGTGGCGGGCATGAGCGGCCGCGCACAGCTGATGTGGGACGAGGCAGTAACGGGCTATGACTTCGGTCCGGACCATCCGATGGATCCGGTACGGCTGGAGCTGACCCGGTCGTTGGTGGGTGCCCTGGGGCTCGACCGGGAGGTGGAGGTCGTACGGGCCAAGCCGGCCGGTGAGTCCACCCTGCGGCTGGTGCACCGGGCGGACTACGTCGAGGCCGTGAAGGCGGCTTCGGCGGATCCCGCGGCGGCGGATCAGGGGTATGGGCTGGGGACGATGGACGATCCCGCGTTCGCCGGGATGCATGAGGTGTCGTCGGTCATCGCGGGGTTGTCGGTGGGGGCGGCGGAGGCGGTGTGGCGGGGGGACGCGCTGCACGCGGTGAACTTCGCGGGTGGGTTGCACCATGCGATGCCGGGGAGTGCGTCGGGGTTCTGTATTTACAACGACGCGTCATTGGCCATTGCTCGGTTGCTGGAGTTGGGGGCTGAGCGGGTCGCGTATGTGGATGTGGACGTGCATCACGGGGACGGGGTGCAGGCCGCGTTCTGGGAGGATCCGCGGGTGCTGACGATCTCGTTGCACGAGCATCCTCGTACGTTGTTTCCGCAGACCGGGTGGCCGGAGGAGACCGGGGTGGGGGCCGGGGAGGGGTCGGCGGTGAATGTGGCGTTGCCGGCGGGGACCGGGGATGCGGGGTGGTTGCGGGCGTTTCATGCGGTCGTGCCGGAGCTGATCGCTGATTTCCGGCCGGATGTGCTGGTGACTCAGCATGGGGCCGATACGCATTTCGAGGATCCGTTGGCGCATTTGGCGGTGTCGCTCGATGCGCAGCGGGCTGTGCAGGTGGCTTGTCATGAGTTGGCTCATGAGTACGCCGGGGGGAAGTGGGTCGCGTTGGGTGGGGGCGGGTACGCGGTGGTGGAGGTGGTGCCGCGGTCGTGGGCGCATCTGGTGGGGATCGTGGCGGGGCGGGAGGTGGCGCCGGAGACGGTGATTCCGGAGGGGTGGCGGGCGGAGGTGTTTGCTCGGACTCGGCAGTTGGCGCCGGTGCGGATGAGTGATGGGCGGTGGCCGGTGGAGTGGGGGGCGTGGGAGGCGGGGTACGACCCTGCGGATCGGTTGGATCAGGCGGTGTTGGCTGCGCGGCGGGCTGTTTTTCCGTTGCGGGGGTTGTTGGCGTAGGGGCCTTTGCCCACCCACCCACCCACCCGACTCGGTCGGGTGAGAGATCCCCGTTCTCCGGGGCTCCGCCCCGGGCCCCGGCGGGGGCTGCGTCCCCTGCGCCCCTCGTGGGGCTCAGGTTCCTCGCACTCCTCGTGGGGCGATTTGGGTTGGGTGAGCGGTGCCCAGGTTTCGGGGCTCTGCTCCGGGCCCGGGCGGGGACTGCGTCCCCTGTGCCCCTTGTGAGGCTCTGTCCCTGCATCCCTCGCGGGGCGATTGGGTTGGGTGAGCGGTGCCCATGGTTCGGGGCTCTGCCCCTGGGCCGTTCCCGGCCTCTCCTCCTTACGCCAACCGTGTCCCCTTACCGCCGTTTTGTGTGTTGAGGGGGGTTTGTGCGGGAGTATCGGGAGGGTGTTGAGGCATGTGGGTGGGATTCGGGGTTATCTGCTGGGGGTGGGGTTGGCGGGGGTGGTGGGGACCGGGCGGGACAAGAGTCTGCGGAGGTATCGGGGGTTTGCTGCTCGGGATCCTCGGGTCTTGATCGGGGTTGATCCCCAAGGGGATTGGGGGGTGGGGGAGTTGGTGGGGTTGATGGCCGAGAAGTGTGGGGTTTCGGACGATCCGTTGTGTGTTTCAGGGCAGGATGTGATTGATCCCGAGCGGACCGTTGCCGCGCTGGACGCCTTCGGGGAGCGGGTGGGGGCGGTTGCCCAGCGTGGTGGGCGCGTGTTGCTCGGGACCGGGCACCCGGACCGGCTGCTGGGCTTCTACGCCGGACTTGCGGACGCTTTGTCGACGGTGGGATGTACTGTCCTCACCCCAGCGCAGGGTCACTGTGTCGACATAACGACCCGGTTCGGTCTACGTACGTGCAATCTCGACTATGTCGGAGGGGTTGGGGTTGTGCGGGAGTGCGGTAGTGAACGCGCCGGTTGTGCGACCCCTGTGCACAGTCATTCCCCGCTGCCGGTTCGGGTGGCGCTCGGGGCGGCCGCCGAGGCCGGCGGGGGGCTGCCGGATCTTGTGATCGGGGATCATGGCTGGGTCTGCGGTGCAGGTCAGCTGGGGGTTGAGGCCATCGGGCTGGCCGATACGGACGACCCGGCTCCGTTCGTGGGGGAGGCGGAGGGGGTCGTATCCGTCGTCGTTCCACTTGATGACGGCGCGCGGTCCGATTACTACCTGCCGCTGACCCGCTACGTACTCAATCGAGCGTGTCTGTCACAGTAGGCCTGCGATGGGTGCACCTCTTCCCCACTCGCATCACACGCCCCTACATTGGGGAGTGAGCACGCAACGACGAAGAGTCACCGGAAGGGGAAGCCGGTGGCCGTCGAGTGCGGAAGGTTCAGGTGTGTCATGGCTGCAGCAGGCGAAAGGCCTCTGAACGAGGTTCAGTTCCTTACCGTGGCGGAAGTCGCCTCGGTGATGCGAGTGTCCAAGATGACCGTGTACCGGCTGGTGCACAGTGGTCATCTGCCCGCGATCCGGGTGGGGCGGTCCTTCCGCGTCCCCGAGCAAGCGGTCCACGAGTACCTCCGCGAGAGCTATGTGGGGGTGGAAACCGCCTGACGGACGGCGATCGTGGAGGGGGTCGGCACAGCGCACAGGGCACCTCGACCCCCTCCGGAGCCCTCGATTACGACCTCGGCGCTCGGGCGGGTAGGCTGGCCCCTCGTAGGTCGTATGGGCCCATGGCGCCCAAACACCGAGTGATGAGAAGTGAGCGAGGGTAGTCGTGGGCTCTGTTATCAAGAAGCGGCGCAAGCGGATGGCCAAGAAGAAGCACCGCAAGCTGCTCAAGCGCACGCGCGTTCAGCGTCGTAACAAGAAGTAAGGCTCTGCCTTAGTTCTTCGCGACGCGCGAGCCGCGGAAGCGTGGTGTGGCCCCCAGTCGGTTCTGCCGCCGGGGGCCACACGCATGTCCGGGTGGTGTGCGGTGGGCTGAATGCTGTGCGTATGGCTGGACGGGCGCCGATCCTCGCCGTCACTTCGTGCATCGGGCGGTCATCACAGCGCAACATCGACCCGATAGGTTGGTTTGCACACGGGGAACGCGGCAGGGTACGAGCAGTGCATCAGTGCGGACGAGAGGAAGGCGCTGGTCTTGGGGAAGGTCGTGCTCGTGACCGGAGTGGCCCGCCAGTTGGGGGGCCGGTTCGTCCGACGGATTCAGCGTGACCCCGACGTCGAGCGGGTCATCGGGGTGGACGCCGTGCGGCCCGAGCACCATCTGGGCGGTGCCGAGTTCGTCCAGGCCGACATCCGGCAGCCCACCATCGCCCGGGTGCTGGCCGAGACCGGCGCCGACACGGTCGTACACCTCGATGTGACGGCTACAGCGTTGGGCAGCGGCAGCCGGACCACGGTCAAGGAGACCAACGTCATCGGGACCATGCAGCTGCTCGGCGCCTGTCAGAAGTCGCCCAGTGTGAAGCGGCTGGTCGTGAAGAGCAGCACCAATGTGTACGGGTCCGCGCCTCGGGATCCCGCCGTGTTCACCGAGACCACCTCCGCCAAGTCACTGCCCAGCGGTGGGTTCGCCAAGGACACCGTGGAGGTGGAGGGGTATGTGCGCGGGTTCGCGCGGCGGCGGCCGGATGTGGCGGTGTGTGTGCTGCGGTTCGCGAACATTCTCGGGCCGACCGCCGAGACGCCGCTCGCCTCGTACTTCGCGCTGCCCGTGCTGCCGACCGTGTTCGGCTACGACCCGCGGTTGCAGTTCGTGCACGAGGACGATGTGATCGAGGTGCTGCGGATCGCCTCGCACGAGCCGGTGCGGGGCACGCTCAACAGCGGGACATTCAACATCGCCGGGGACGGGGTGCTGCTGCTGTCGCAGTGTTCGCGGCGGCTCGGGCGGCCCACGGTACCGTTGCTGCTGCCGGCCGTCACCTGGGCGGGGTCGCTGGTGCGGACGCTGGGGATGACGGACTTCTCGCCCGAGCAGATCCGGCTGCTGACCCATGGGCGGGTCGTGTCGACCACGCAGATGCGCGAGACGCTCGGGTTCGAACCGCGGTACACGACGGCGGAGACGTTCGCGGACTTCGCGCGCAGCCAGGGGCCCGGGCTGTTGCCGCCCGAGGCCGTCGCGCGGGCCGTCGAGCGGATCGGCGCGCTGCCGCTTGCCCGAAGCGGCCCCGGCGGCGGCTCCGGCGGCCCCGGCAGCGGCCCCGGCCCCTCCGTGGCCCACCCCCCGACGCCGAGCGCCAACTGAGGAGCGCATCAACGATGGCGGACGCCAAGGTCATTCCGTTCGACGACGACCGGACCCGCGGGGGCGCTTCGGCGCGGCCGCCGCGGCGCCGGAGCGCGGGGAGCCGACGCAAGAACGGCGAGCCCGTACCGGTCCGTGAGCTCGGTGAGGCCGGTGAGATCGGCGAGGTCCAGCCCCTGCCCACCAGGGCTGTTGGGCAGGATGATGTTCCTGTGACGACGGATGCGCGGGACGAGGGGGGCCTGGAGCGGCGTATCGCGGGCGGGCTGTCCTTCCTGCGGCGCCGGCTCACGGGTGACTACGAGGTCGACGACTTCGGCTACGACGAGGAGCTCACCGACCAGGTCCTGATGTCGCTGCTGCGGCCGGTGTACGAGAAGTACTTCCGGGTCGAGGTGAAGGGCATCGAGAACATCCCGGCGGAGGGTGGGGCGCTGATCGTCGCCAACCACTCCGGGACGGTGCCGCTGGACGGTCTGATGATGCAGGTCGCCGTCCACGACCGGCATCCGGCCGGGCGTCATCTGCGGCTGCTGGCCGCGGATCTGGTGTTCGTGCTGCCGGTCGTGAACGAGTTGGCGCGCAAGCTCGGGCACACCCTCGCCTGCTCGGAGGACGCCGAGCGGCTGCTCGGGGCGGGGGAGCTGGTCGGGGTGATGCCGGAGGGCTTCAAGGGCATCGGCAAGCCCTTCAGCGAGCGCTACAAGCTCCAGCGGTTCGGGCGGGGCGGTTTCGTCTCCACGGCGCTGCGGCAGGGGGCGCCGATCATCCCCTGCTCGATCGTGGGGGCGGAGGAGATCTACCCGATGATCGGCAACGCGAAGACGCTGGCGCGGGTGCTCGGATTCCCGTACTTCCCGCTGACGCCGACCTTCCCCTGGCTCGGCCCGCTGGGGGCGGTTCCGCTGCCGACCAAGTGGACGATCCAGTTCGGTGAGCCGATCCCGACGGACGGCTATCCGCCGGAGGCGGCGGAGGACCCGATGCTGATGTTCAACCTGACGGACCAGGTACGGGAGCAGATCCAGCACACGCTGTACAAGTTGCTTGTGCAGCGGCGGTCGGTGTTTTTCTGACGGGGGTGGGTCCGGGGGTGGGCCGGTGGCGGTGGTGGTGAGAGCCGGCGGACGGAGTCCGGCGCAGCTGTGCGAAGCCTGCGGAGCAGTGCGAGGGCAGCAGACAGGAGGGGCCAAGTTGCTTGTGCAGCGGCGGTCGGTGTTCTTCTGACGCGGGTGGGTCCGGGGGTGGGCCGGTGGCGGTGGTGGTGAGAGCCGGCGGACGGAGTCCGGCGCAGCTGTGCGAAGCCTGCGAAGCAGTGCGAGGGCAGCAGACAGGAGGGGCCAAGTTGCTCGTGCAGCGGCGGTCGGTGTTCTTCTGAGTTGTACGGCGATGGGGGCGCCCCTTCTTGAGGGGCGCCCCCATCGGTCTTGCTAGCTTGCGTCCTCGCTGTCGATGCCCAGGCCTGGGAGGAGGCCGGGGAGGAGGGGTGGGATGGTGACGTCGGGGGCTGTGGACGGGGTGCTTGTCGACGGGGAGGTCGAGGTGCTGCCCTCCGGCTGGTCCAGGAGGCCGCCCGTGCTGCCGCCCAGGAGGCCGTCGTCGGTCGTGCCGGAGCCGGCCGACTTGCTGGGGCTGCTGCCCGTGCCCGCGCCGCCGGTCTGGGAGGTGTCGCCGGTGCTGGGGCTCGTCGAGCGGCCGGTGCCGGGTGAGGTGCCGGTGGACGCGGAGCCCGAGCCCTGTCTGCCGGTGCCGCCCTGGGCGGGGGGACGGGGGAGCAGGGACTGCAGCGGGGCGACCTCTTCGTCTATGGCCTCGAAGACCGACGAGACCTGTTGACTCACATCGCCCAGCTGGACCGGGAGCTTCTCGCGCAGGCTGCCCCAGGCCTCACGGTGGGAGCGGGAGAAGGCTTCCAGGGCCTGGATGGGGCCCAGGGAGTCCGGGTCGCGCTCGTACGCCTCGTGGAGCAGGCGGTGGCCCTCGGAGGCGTCGTGCTGCATACCGCTGAGGGCGCGGCGGATCTCGCCGAGGGACTCGTGGTCGAGGTGGCCGCCGCGACCGCGCTCCATGAGGCGGCGGGCCTCGCTGAGCCGGGTGGAGGCCTGGTCGAGGTAGGTCCGGCCGCGCTCGTCGTCGCCGTCGGACAGATAGGTGAGTTTGAAGTCCTCGATGCCGCGTTTGAGGCCGTAGAGCCCGTCACCGGGGAGGGCGTCGGAACTCGCGGCCGCCACCCCGCCGAAGGCCCCCGCGGCCACGCTCACGCTCAGGCCGCCCGCGGTGAGGCCCTTGGCGATCCGGCTGCGCGGCCGGAGCTTTCCCAGGGGGCTCGCCCGGTGCGCGCCGCCCTTGGCACGGTGGGAGCGCTGTTCGGGTACCGGCCTGTCCGCCGCCTCGCCTCCCACGGTGCCCGCCTGCAGCATGGCCTCCATCGCGGCGACCAACTGCGCCCGCTGGACGACCTTGACCTCGGGGTCGAGCTCCGGTTTGGGCAGCTCGGCGAGACTCGTCGCGAGGGCCAGGAGGCGGCCCTGCTCGGTCTGGTCCGCAGCGGCCGGTGCCGGCGGCGATCCTTCGGTCTGCTCGGCCGCCGTGCCCTGGTCGGACTGCTCCTCCAGGGCCTGGGCGAAGGCGTTCGCCCGCCGGTGCGCCGATACGTTCGCGATCACTGGCGGCACCTCCTCTCGTCATGACGGTCGACTCCCTGGGAATCTCGGGGGTTGCACGGCCCGTTCTGCTTTCCCTCGATCGAGTGATCGGGGTCGGCCGGGACGTGACCACAGGGAGCCTGTATCCCGCACAACGACTGGCGCGGCACTTGGGTTACGGACGGCGGATGATCGGATCGGGAAGGCAACGGACTTTCACTGAGCGTGAGTTGGGGATTGCCGACGGTGGGTGCGCCGGCCCGGGCGGGACCGGCGCCGCTCTCAGCGGGCGTCGTCCGGCAGGAGGCGGGCGAGGGTGCGGACGGCGCGGTACTGGAGGGTCTTGATGGCGCCCTCGTTCTTGCCCATCACCCGCGCGGTCTCGGCGACGGACAGGCCCTGCAGGAAGCGGAGGGTGACGCATTCCTGCTGCTGGGGGTTGAGCCGGCGTACGGCGTCCAGCAGGGCGGCGTTGGAGAGGGACTCCAGGACGGAGTCCTCGGGTGAGCGCTCGACCTCGTTGGCGTCGAGCATCTCGCCGGTGGTGACCTCCAGCCGGAAGCGGCTGGACTTGAAGTGGTCGGCGACGAGGTTGCGGGCGATGGTGACGAGCCAGGCGCCGAAGTCGCGGCCCTGCCAGGTGAAGGTGCCGATGCGGCGCAGGGCGCGCAGGAACGTCTCACTGGTGAGGTCCTCGGCGGTCGCCTTGCCGCCGACGCGGTAGTAGATGTAGCGGTAGACGGTGTCGCTGTACTGGTCGTACAGGCGCCCGAACGCGTCCGCCTCGCCGGCCTGGGCGCGTTCGACGAGGTCCATCATCCGGGCGCTGTCGCTGTCGGCCGCGGGGCGGCGGGCCGAGGTGGCCGGGCCGTTGGCCGAGCGTCCTCTTCTGCCGACCGCGGCGCTGCTTTCCGCCAGCGCGTAGCACGGGCCCGCGGGTCCCGCCGGGACGGCGGTGGCGAGGGCGGGGACGCCGTACGCGGTGGGGACGCGCAGCGACTCTTTGATCGTGGCGACTGTTGCGCGCAGCGTAGCCAGGCCCGAGGCGTCAACCCCGACGTGTGGGTACACGGGACTCCCAGAGGCAGAGCTTCCATCACGTGCAGTGCGGGACCTTTCACCCGTCGTAGCGACAGGAGGGGTACCGGTTTGCGTCTGAGGAGAATAACGCTTCGTGCAGGCGCTGCTACACCGAGTTGCTCAAAACTTCGATTACGTCGCTTCTGTGCCCGATTGGTGTGCGGTCAAGTTGCGCAGGGTGAGCGGTTATTGATCGGAAAGGTTTGAGTTTTGGGTCGGTCCGGGGTGTGTTGTGGCTGTGCGCGGACAACGCGAATAGACGGCCGTAGTGGGGGGTACGACCGTCTTTTTGGTGCGAGGTGGGACCGGTTACCGGCGTCGCTTGTGCAGGGCGATCGCCGCTGCCGTGCCTCCGGCCACCGCTCCTACGCCCGCCGCCGCCGGAATGCCGACCTTCGCCGCCTTGCGGCCCGTGCGGTAGTCGCGGAGGCGCCAGTCGAGGCCCCGGGCGTGTTTGCGGAGTTTGGAGTCGGGGTTGATGGCGTAGGGGTGGCCGACGAGGGAGAGCATCGGGATGTCGTTGTGGGAGTCGCTGTAGGCGGCGCAGCGGGAGAGGTCGAGGCCCTCCGCCGCGGCCAGGGCGCGGACCGCCTCCGCCTTGGCGGGGCCGTGCAGCGGCTCGCCGACGAGCTTGCCCGTGTAGACGCCGTCGACCGACTCGGCGACCGTGCCGAGGGCGCCGGTGAGGCCGAGGCGGCGGGCGATCACCGTGGCGATCTCCACCGGGGCGGCTGTGACCAACCACACCTTCTGACCGGCGTCCAGATGGGCCTGGGCGAGGGCCCGGGTGCCCGGCCAGATGCGCTCGGCCATGTACTCGTCGTAGATCTCCTCGCCGATCGACATCAGCTCGGCGACGCGGTGGCCCTTGACGATGGACAGGGCCGAGTCGCGGGCGTCCTGCATGTGCTCGGGGTCCTCGAGGCCGGCCAGCCGGAACCAGGCCTGCTGCCAGGCGAACCGGGCCAGGTCGCGGGTCTCGAAGAACTTGCGTTTGTACAGGCCACGGCCGAAGTGGAACAGGGAGGCGCCCTGCATCACCGTGTTGTCCAGGTCGAAGAAGGCGGCGGCCAGCGCGTCGCCGGGGACCGGGAACTGCGGTTCGGCCCCTTCTTCTTCCGGTGCCTGGTGCTGTTCTTCCTGAGTGGACTTGCGGGCGGCCTCAGCCGAGGCCTCGCCAGCCAACACGCTCCGCGCCGTGGCGGAGCGCCTACGGGGGGTGAGCCATCCGAGAGCGGCCATGGCGTGAGCATAGCCAGTTTGTTCGGTGGTTCCGGAGCCACGAGGTTCGGAGGGTGTGAACTCTCCGCGACCGCACCGTTAAAGAGGTGGGAGGAACAGGCGGGAGAATGGGCCGTATGAGTCCCCTCTTTCGACGGAAGGGGCCGGCCCCGCAGGACCGGCTCGTCACGCTCATCGGGAAGCCCGACTGCCATCTGTGCGAGGACGCGCAGGCCGTGATCGAGAAGGTGTGCGGCGAGCTCGGCGTGTCCTGGGTGAAGAAGGACATCACCCAGGACAAGGCGTTGCACGACGCGTACTGGGAGCAGATCCCCGTCGTCCTCGTGGACGGGAGGCAGCACACCTTCTGGCGTGTCGACGAGACGCGCCTGCGCAAGGAACTGGCCGGCTAGGAGCGGCCGGCCAGGACTGGCCGACCGGGAACTGACCGACGAGTACAAGACTGGCCCGGGTGTCGCTTAGGATCGATGGCGCTTTGGTCTCGGGGGCGGGATTCACGAGGAGTGTGTCGGTTTTGCCCCCACGGATGCTCCCGGGGATGTCCCTGGGAACGACGCGCGTGACCCCGGTCACGTTGGCCGGGCAAAACGGACACCATCTTTGTGCACGCGTTCACAAAGACATAGCCTGCTGTCGACGGGGCGGTCTGGGTACGTGTGACCGCCCGCAGCCCCGCTCTACCCGCAGGAGCACCGTGGCAACTGGCCGAACTCACCGACCGGCGACCCGTAGCCGAGGGATTCCCGAGGCCACCGTCGCCAGGCTTCCGCTGTACCTCCGCGCGCTGACCGCACTGTCGGAGCGCTCGGTACCCACGGTCTCCTCCGAGGAACTGGCCGCGGCGGCGGGGGTCAACTCCGCCAAGCTGCGCAAGGACTTCTCCTACCTGGGTTCCTACGGAACGCGCGGTGTCGGCTACGACGTCGAGTATCTCGTCTACCAGATCTCCCGTGAGCTCGGGCTCACCCAGGACTGGCCGGTAGTGATCGTCGGCATCGGAAACCTGGGGGCCGCCCTCGCCAACTACGGCGGGTTCGCCTCCCGCGGCTTCCGGGTCGCCGCCCTCATCGACGCCGACCCGGCGATGGCCGGGAAGCCCGTCGCCGGCATCCCCGTCCAGCACACGGACGACCTGGAGAAGATCATCACGGACAACGGCGTGTCGATCGGTGTCATCGCCACGCCCGCCGGTGCCGCCCAGCAGGTCTGCGACCGGCTCGTGGCCGCCGGCGTCACCTCCATCCTGAACTTCGCGCCGACCGTCCTGTCCGTCCCGGACGGCGTCGACGTGCGCAAGGTCGACCTCTCCATCGAGCTGCAGATCCTCGCCTTCCACGAGCAGCGCAAGGCCGGCGAGGAGAGCGCCGCCCACGAGGGGGCCGCACCGCCGCCCGTGGCCCACGACGAGACCACCGACCAGGGGCCCGACGGGGACGTACCCGCCGTGATGCCGGCATGAGTCTCCTCGTCGTCGGGCTGAGCCACCGCAGCGCACCCGTCAGCGTCCTGGAGCGGGCCTCCCTCTCCCCGGACGCGCAGCTCAAGCTGCTCCAGGACACGGTCGCCGCCGAACCGGCCGCCGAGGCCGCCGTCCTCGCCACCTGCAACCGCATCGAGCTCTACGCCGACGTGGACAAGTTCCACGCCGGTGTCGCGGAGCTGTCCACGCTGCTCGCCCAGCACAGCGGGGTGGGTCTCGGGGAGCTGACCCCCTACCTCTACGTCCACTACGAGGACCGGGCCGTCCACCATCTGTTCTCGGTGGCCTGCGGGCTGGACTCCATGGTCGTCGGCGAGGGGCAGATCCTCGGGCAGCTCAAGGACTCCCTGGCCAGGGCGCAGGAGCTGCACACCGCCGGCCGGCTGATGAACGACCTGTTCCAGCAGGGCCTCAGAGTCGGCAAGCGCGCCCACTCCGAGACCGGCATCGACCGCGCCGGCCAGTCGCTGGTGACGTTCGGGCTGGAACAGCTCGCCGCCGGCGGAGACGTGCGGGACTGGGCGCGGGGCAAGCGGGCGCTGGTCATCGGAGCCGGCTCGATGTCGTCCCTCGCCGCCGCGACCCTGGCGCGCGCGGGCGTCGCCGAGGTCGTCGTCGCCAACCGCACCTTCGACCGCGCCGAACGCCTCGCCCGGATACTGAGCGAGGACGAGAACACGGACGTGGCGGCCCGCGCGGTCCCGATCGCATCGGTGCCGGCCGAGCTGACACGTGCCGACGTCGCCGTCTCCTGTACGGGCGCGACGGGACTCGTCCTCACGGCGGAGGCCATCGCGGCGGCCGTCGAGGGCCGCACCGGCGAGCCCGTCGTCTTCGACGAGGAGACCCCCTCGGCACGGCCCCTGCCGCCGACCTCGATCGGCACCGACGAGGGCTGCCCGCTGGACCTGTCCGCCGTGCAGCAGCAGCCCGGGTTCTCCGTGATGGGCGAGGCCGCCGTGGCCGGCATGGACGCGGCGACCCTGGAACAGCACGCGGCCTGGGTCGACAACGCGACCGTGGACCGCCGCACCGCCGGCCGCCGCGGCCCCGAGGCCGAAGCCGAACTGATCACCGCGCTCGCCGCCACCGCCGCCACCGTCGGCCGCATCCCCGAGCGCCGCAGACCCGAGCCGGTCGCCACCCCCGTACGCCCCGCACCGGTGCTGTCCCTGCTCGACCTCGCGATGCCGCGGGACGTCGACGCCGCCGCGCACCGGCTGGCCGGGGTGCGCCTCGTCGACATCGAGTCGCTCGCCGAGGCCTCCGCAGACGCTCCGATGGCCACCGACGTGGACCTCGTACGGCGGATCGTCGCCGACGAGGTCGCCGCGTTCGGCGCCGCCCAGCGCGCCGCGCACATCACGCCGACCGTGGTCGCGCTGCGTTCGATGGCCGCGGACGTCGTCGCGAACGAGATCGCCCGCCTCGAAGGGCGGCTGCCCGGCCTCGACGACAGGCACCGCGCCGAGATCACCCAGACCGTCAAGCGCGTCGTCGACAAGCTGCTGCACGCGCCGACCGTCAGGGTCAAGCAGCTCGCGGCCGAACCCGGCGGCGCCGGGTACGCGGATGCGCTGCGGACCCTGTTCGACCTCGACCAGGAGGCGGTGGCCGCCGTGTCCCGGGCCGAGGACAGCACCGAGAAGAACGCAGAGAACCGAGGGCCGGCATGAGCGGCATGAGTACGAGAGCACTGAGGCTCGGGACCAGGCGGAGCACACTCGCCATGGCCCAGTCCGGGCAGGTCGCGGACGCCGTGCGCCGGGTCACCGGCCGGCCGGTCGAGCTCGTCGAGATCACCACCTACGGCGATGTCTCCCGCGAGCACCTCGCGCAGATCGGCGGCACCGGTGTGTTCGTCACGGCCCTGCGCGACGCGCTGCTGCGGGGGGAGGTCGACTTCGCGGTTCACTCGCTGAAGGACCTGCCGACCACGCAGCCCGAGGACCTGGTCCTGGCCGCCGTACCGGTGCGCGAGGACCCCCGCGACGTGATCGTCGCCCGGGACGCGCTGAAGTTCACCGACCTGCCGCGCGGTTCGCGCATCGGCACCGGTTCGCCGCGCCGCATGGCGCAGCTGAACGCGTACGCCCGCGCCCACGGGCTGGACATCGAGACGGTCCCGATCCGTGGCAACGTCGACACGCGCATCGGATACGTCAAGGGCGGCGAGCTGGACGCGGTGGTGCTGGCCGCCGCGGGCCTGAGCCGCATGGGACGGATCGACGAGGTCACCGACTTCCTGTCGATAGACACCGTGCTGCCCGCCCCCGGCCAGGGAGCCCTGGCCATCGAATGTGCCGCGCACGACGCGGACCTGATCGCCGCGCTCGGCGCGCTCGACGACCCGTTCACCCGGGTCGCCGTGGCCGCCGAACGGTCACTGCTCGCCGCCCTGGAGGCCGGTTGCAGCGCCCCTGTGGGCGCGCTGGCCGACCTCCTGGCCGACGGGCAGATTGTCAAGGAAATGCGCCTGCGGGCCGTCGTCGGGACCACCGACGGCACCCGTACGGTGCAGCTGTCCACCACCGGTCCCGTGCCCGAGACGCACGACCGGGCAATGGCGCTCGGTCGCGAACTCGCCGCCGAGATGCTCGCCCAGGGCGCGGCCGGTCTGATGGGGGAGCGAGCACAGTGAGCCCCACCGCCCTTCCTGCCGCCGCCGTTCCTGAGCACGGGCACGTCACCTTCCTGGGTGCCGGACCCGGGGATCCGGGACTGCTGACTCTGCGCGCCGTGGAGGCGCTGGCGAACGCGGACGTCCTCGTCGCCGAGCACGAGGTGCTCGACGTCGTACGGACGCACGCGCGGCCCGGCGTGTCCGTCGTGAACGCGGAAACCGGTCCCTCTTCGGACCCGCTTCCGGGCACGGGCACGCCTGTCCCCAAGCTTGTTGACGGCACGTCAACGAGCGTCGAAGTACCCGCTGTGCGGGATGCCTCACATCTTGTCATGGAGGCCGCACGGGGCGGCAGGCGGGTCGTCCGTGCGGTGTCCGGGGACCCGGGACTGGATACGTACGCCGCGGAGGAAATGCTCGCCTGCGCCGCCGCCGGGGTGCCGTTCGAGGTGGTCCCGGGCGTGGCGGCGGCCGTCGGCGTGCCCGCGTACGCCGGTGTGCCGCTGCGGGACGCGCAGGGCGCCGACGTCCGGTTCGTGGACGCGCGCACCGCGTCCGACCGCTGCTGGACGGAGGTCGGCGCGTCCGACGGCACGGTGGTCGTCTCCACGACCCTCGACTCCGTCGCCGCCGCGGCGGGCGA
The DNA here is from genome assembly GCF_040630255.1 of Streptomyces sp. NPDC005820. NCBI lineage: Bacteria > Bacillati > Actinomycetota > Actinomycetes > Kitasatosporales > Streptomycetaceae > Streptomyces > Streptomyces sp. NPDC005820. The sequence continues at coordinate 333,219 of NZ_JBEXXE010000004.1, read as the reverse complement.
GCTGGTGTCCGCGGGCCGCAAGCCCGACACCCCGATGACGGTCACGGTCGCCGGTACGACGACCCGTCAGCGCACCTGGTCGGCGACGCTCGGCACGATCGCGCAGACGCTGAAGCAGGCGAAGGTGCTGCCCTCGCCGGACGGCGGCCGCCCGGTGATAGCCGTGGTCGGCGAGCGTTCCGCCCCCGCCCAGCGCGCACAGCTGGCCTGGTTCGAGTCCAAGCCGCTGTTCGGCTGGAAGGTCCTCGTGCCGCGCACGAAGGAGCAGGCGGCGTCGCTCTCCGACCAGCTGCGGTCCTACGGCGCCGTGCCGCACGAGGTCCCGACGATCGCCGTCGAACCGCCGCGCACGCCCCAGCAGATGGAGCGGGCCGTGAAGGGCCTGGTGACGGGCCGCTACGAGTGGATCGCCTTCACCTCCGTCAACGCGGTCAAGGCCGTCCGGGAGAAGTTCGAGGAGTACGGCCTCGACGCCCGCGCCTTCGCGGGCATCAAGGTGGCCGCGGTCGGCGAGCAGACCGCCAAGGCGCTGATCGCCTTCGGCGTGAAGCCGGATCTGGTGCCGAGCGGTGAGCAGTCGGCGGCGGGCCTGCTGGAGGACTGGCCTCCCTACGATCCCGTCTTCGACCCGATCGACCGCGTCTTCCTGCCGCGCGCCGACATCGCCACGGAGACGCTGGTCGCCGGGCTGATCGAGCTGGGCTGGGAGGTCGACGACGTGACGGCCTACCGGACCGTGCGGGCCTCGCCGCCGCCGGCGGAGACCCGGGAGGCGATCAAGGGCGGCGGCTTCGACGCCGTGCTCTTCACCTCGTCCTCGACCGTACGGAACCTGGTGGGCATCGCCGGGAAGCCGCACAACGTGACGGTGATCGCCTGTATCGGCCCGGCGACGGCCAAGACGGCCGAGGAGCACGGGCTGCGGGTGGATGTGATGGCTCCCGAGCCGTCCGTGCACAAGCTGGCGGAGGCGCTGGCCGACTTCGGGCTGCGGCGGCGGGCTGCCGCGCTGGAGGCCGGGGACCCGGTGACGCGGCCGAGCGAGCGTCGGCCGGGGGCGCGCCGCAGGCGGGCTACGTAGCAGCCTGTTCGTGGTCCGCCCCGAGGGCTTTCGCCCCGGAGGCCCCTTGCGCGCCCCGCCGTCTCTGTCGGAGACGGCGGGGCGTTCTTCATGAGCAGGGGCCGCAAGCCGAACACCTCAGTCAGCAACTGTCGCTTCCAGGCCGGGAGTTGCACCGCTCACCGCACAGTTTTGACGTGGACGCGTACGCGAGGGGTGAACTAGTGTTCGTATCACTCCGGCATCACAAATACCAACAGTGGTGCGCCGCCTCATGGAGCAGGGGAATCGTGTTCAAGTCAAAGCTCGCTCGTGCAACGCTGGTCGTCAGTGCGTCCGCCACCCTGGTCGTGGGGATGTCTTCCTCGGCGCAGGCCATCACCAACGAGACCGTCTCCCTTCCGGATGGCCGTGGTTACATGCACTTCCACGACGACGGCGATGTGTTCTCGGTCTGTGACACCAGAGCCGATGGGCACGGAGTGACCGGCAATCTGATCAATGCCGACAACGCGGTCGTGTTCACCCTCAAGGACGATACCGACGACGGCTGCGGCAAGAAGGGATACAACGTCGGCATCCGCGCCGTCCGGATGGAGATCTGGTGGGATGGCGACTTCTCGAAGGTGTACTACTCCGACTGGTTCCGCGAGTAAACCGCGGGTGCGTTGGCTCTGGGGCTGCTCCGGTGTTGCGGGAGCAGCCCCCTTCGTTGTCTTTCCCGCTCGCCGGCCAGAACCCCGTCCCATTCGTCCTGCCCGTGGTGGTACGAGCATGGCTCCCGATCCGCATGCCCGCGCGGCGCTCAAGGCGTCCTCCCAGGCGGCGCGACCGGCCACGGACCGCGGCGGTGCTCGAGCGGGATCTGCCCGCCGACCGGATCGGGCTGCTGAACCTGGCCACGGGCGGTCAGAGGCGGACTTCGCCGAGCGGCCGGTCAAGAACAGCGGGCAGGCCCTCGCCGGCGGACGTCAGGGCTTCTCCCGGAGCCGGTCCTGTCCCCCGACGGGAACCTGGTGAACGGCGACTTCGTGGGGGACGCGAAGACGGGCAAGCGGGCCGCGGTGGTCCCCGGCCGGCAGCTGCTCGCATGGGCCGACAACAGCGACCTCATCGCCTGGCGGCGCGATCCCGAGCGCTGCAGCCCCGGAGGGGGTGAGTCCCGGAACCAACTGCTCCTGGTCGGCCTGGACGGCAAGACCACTCCTCAACGCGGCGGCGGCGGGCCACCTGAGCAGGCATGACGGTGGCGGCCTTCACGATCACTCCGGTCGTGAAGGCCGCCGCCGTTTCCGCCTCTGGAGGCCGTGCTACTTGATGTAGATCAGGCCGTCCGTGGTGACGGTCGGGCGGCCGCTGGTGCCCACGACCACGATCTTGATCGTGTGTTTGGCGCTGCTCGACCAGGTCTTGGTCCAGATGGCCTGGCGGTACAGGGTGGTGGAGGACTTCAGGTCGACCGTCGCGGTCTTCACACCGTCGACGTAGACGTACGCCTGCCCGGAGGTGGCCGCGCGGGAGACCACCCAGGCGGCGGAACGGCCGGTGAAGGTCCAGGTCAGGGACGCGCCCTTGGTGCCGCTGGAGTACGACTTGCCGCCGAGGTAGCTGGTCGACGAACGGCTGGTCCAGGTGCCGGACTTCGTCGCCGAGGTCTCCTGGAGGATCACCGGGGTCGAGGAGAGCGAGGCCGTGCGGTAGTTGCCGGCGTAGTCGTAGGCCCGCAGCGACCAGGTGGTCGCGGTGCCGGGCTTGGCCGTACGGCTGGAACCGGTGACGGTCGGGCCGAAGGTCGCGGTGGTGGGCGCGAGCAACTGCACCGAGCGCAGGGCCTTGTCGTCGGTGGCCTTCCAGCCCAGGGTGACCGGGACGGCGGTGGCGCTCGCGGTGCCGGTGCGCAGGGAGAGCTTCGGGGCGGTGGTGAAGGTCGGTGCCGTCGTTTCCGCCACGACGTTCAGTGCGGCGGTCGTCGTCACCTTGCCGGACTGGTGCACGGCGCGTACGGCGAGGGTGTGGCTGCCCGCCGGGAGGGTGGCGCTCGCGGACGTGGCCGTCCCGGCCGTGGTCGCGACCGCCTTGCCGTCGGCCAGCAGTTCGACCTTCGAGATCAGCGTGCCGGGCGTGGTCGTCGTCCACTTCACGGTGACGGCGCCCTTGGTGTAGTACGTCGAGCCCGACAGGGTCGCGCCGCCGGCCACCGAGGTGACCTTCAGGCCCTGCACCGGACCGGCGGCCCAGGCGCGGACGGTCGGCAGCTGGTCGTAGAGGAGACCGCCGGGGCACTGGGTGTTGTAGCCGTCACGGTGACCGGAGATCCGGTTGAAGGTGTACGGGCTGCCCGAGGTGAAGCTCTTGCCGAAGAAGTTCGTCTGGGTGGCGCCCGCCGTCAGCTGGACGGTCCCGGCCGGGTCGGCGCCGTACTGGCCGAGCTTCCAGGCCGCGAGGCGGGCGATGGAGGTCAGCGCGGCGTCGGTGGCCTTGGTCTGGGTGTAGTCGCCGATGACGGCGACGGCCGCGGACTGACGGTTCCAGCCGTAGGTGTGGGCGCCGAGCACCGGCAGGTCCACACCGCCCTTGCGGCCCTCGTACAGGGTGCCGCACTTGTCGACGAGGAAGTTGTAGCCGATGTCCTTCCAGCCGCTGACCTGCACGTGGTACGCGTAGATGCTGCGGATGATCGCCGGCGTCTGGTCGCAGGTGTAGTCGTTGGTGCCGTCCGTGTGGTGCACGAACATCACCCTGACGTCGTCGTTGTACTCCGGCGCGTCCGGGCTGATCGACTCGTCGGCGCCCCAGTCGGCGCGGGAGCGGATCGGCGGCTCGGGGACCGTGGACTTCGGGGCGGTGGGGGTCGTGGGGGTCGTGGCGGACGCGGAGGCGGTGGTGGACGGGCTCGTGCTCGGGGTGGCGGTTTCCGACGGGCTCGCGGACGTCGTGTCCGTCGGGGAGACGGAGGGAGAGGCCGTGTCGGTGGCCGTGGCGGACGGGTCGGCGGTGTCGGTGGCCGTCTCGGAGGCGGTGTCACCGGGGGTCGGGTCCAGGACGAACCCGGCGGGCTCGGTGCCGGTCCGCGTCTCGGCGTCGGTCGCGACTCCGGGGTCGACCAGGTCGACCCGCAGCCCCTTGGGCAGCGCGGCCGTGGTGGTGCCGTCCTTGCCGACGACCTGCACCTGGACGCCGTCGGACGGGCCGACCCAGACCGGCTCCGAGGCGCCGCGCACCTTCGGTCCCGGCCGGTCCAGCGGGTCGACGTCCAGCTCCAGGTCGTGCCAGGCGCTCCACTCGCCGGTCGCCACACTGCGGGTGCGCACCTGCGCGGTGCCGGTCAGCCGCTTGCTGCCGCCGGTCCAGGTGACGCCGAGCAGCGAGAACTCCTCGGTGTCCGTGCGCGGCAGCTCCCGGCGGTCGGCCGTGGCGCCCTTCAGGGCGAGGCCGTAGACCTTCACCGGCCGCTTGTGCCGGGCGCCCTGGTCGGCGGGCTGGCCGGCGACGGCGTACGTCACCACGCCCCCGCTGCCCAGCAGCACCGCGCCCAGCGTCAGCCAGGCTCTCCTGCGCATGCTCAGCGGCTTGTACGCGCGCGTCCCACCCCGGCGTCTACGTCGACTCACGACGAACCCCACCCCTATGTCATCAAAAAGTTCACTTGGGGCACAGCTGTCCAGCAGATGGCCCATACACAGAGCGGAGGGTGGCCGGAAAGTGTCACACCCGGGCGCGTACCGGGGCCGACTCGGCGTCGGCAAAGGCGGGGCCGGGACGGGCGTAGCGTGGACGCATGACGACGTACGGATCCTTCCCCGGTTCGCGGCCGCGGCGGCTGCGAACCACCCCCGTCATGCGGCGCATGGTCGCCGAGACCCGGCTGCACCCGGCCGACTTCATCCTTCCCGCGTTCGTGCGGGAGGGCGTGAGCGAGCCGGTGCCGATCCAGGCGATGCCCGGGGTCGTGCAGCACACCCGCGACAGCCTGAAGAAGGCCGCACTGGAGGCGGTGGAGGCCGGGGTCTCCGGGATCATGCTCTTCGGTGTGCCGGAGGAGTCCAAGAAGGACGCCCTGGGGACGCCGGGGACCGACCCGGACGGCATCCTCCAGGTCGCCCTGCGGGACGTGCGGGCCGAGGTCGGCGACGACCTGCTCGTGATGTCCGACCTGTGCCTGGACGAGACCACCGACCACGGGCACTGCGGGGTACTGGACGAGCAGGGGCGGGTCGACAACGACGCGACCCTGGAGCGGTACGCGGAGATGGCGCAGGTGCAGGCCGACGCCGGGGCCCATGTGGTGGGGCCCAGCGGGATGATGGACGGGCAGATCGGCGTCGTCCGCGACGCGCTCGACCAGATCGGGCGGGAGGACGTCGCGATCCTCGCCTACACCGCGAAGTATTCGTCGGCGTTCTACGGCCCCTTCCGGGAGGCCGTGGGGTCCTCGCTGAAGGGCGACCGCAAGACGTACCAGCAGGACCCCGCCAACGTCCGTGAGTCCCTGCGGGAGCTGGCGCTGGACCTGGAGGAGGGCGCCGACATGGTGATGGTCAAGCCGGCCGGTCCCTACCTCGACATCCTGGCCAGGGTCGCGGACGCGGTGGACGTGCCGGTGGCGGCCTATCAGATCTCCGGCGAGTACTCGATGGTCGAGGCCGCCGCGGAGAAGGGCTGGCTCGACCGCGACCGGGCGATCTTCGAGACGCTCACCGGGATCAAGCGGGCGGGGGCGCGGAACATCCTCACCTACTGGGCGACGGAAGCGGCACAGAAGCTGCGCTGAGGGCTGTGCCGTCGGGTCGGTGCGGCGCCGGCGTGGCTTGTCGCGCCCCGCGGCGGAGCCGCATATCGATAGAGTCCCGCGCCCCTGCGGTGCCGGACGGGCCCTCGTCTCGTAGGCCCTGGCCGTCGTTGCAGGCGGTGAGGGTCAGGGCGGCCGTCGCGGTGAGGACGGCGGCGAGGAGACGGATACGGAGTTCAGGCATGGGGCAAGCCTGAGTCGTAGCGCCCCCGACCTTCCACACCTGCCGGGCAACTCGGGACGCCGGTCCGGTCCCATAGTGGCTGACCTGCGGAAACGACGTCCCTTCGGGACGGGCTGTGGGACGCGGTCCGGATGCCGGAAAGCCGGGTGTAGGCGGCACGTATCTCTCTAGGGTGCGGTCATGACACTCGCACCCGTCTCACCGCCGGCCCTGGCCGCCCGAGCCCGGTCCACCGGGGGCTCTCCCGTCCGGGACATCCTCGCCGTCACCGCCCGCCCCGAGATGATCAACTTCGCGGGCGGGCTGCCCGCCCCGGAACTCTTCGACCGCGAGGGCGTGGCCGCGGCCTTCCGGCACGTCCTGGAAGAGACCCCGGCGCAGGCACTGCAGTACGCCACGACCGAGGGCGAGCCCGCGCTGCGCGAGGCGCTCGCGGCCCGCACCTCGGCACGGGGCCTCACCACCACCGCCGCCGACCTCCTCGTCACCACCGGCAGCCAGCAGGCCCTCTCCCTCCTCGCCACGGCCCTCCTCGACCCCGGCGACACCGTCCTCGTCGAGTCACCCTGCTACCTCGCCGCCCTCCAGGTCTTCGCCCTCGCGGGGGCCCGGATCGTCGCCGTGCCGGGAGACACGGACGGGCCCGACCCCGAGGCCCTCGCGGACCTCGTGGTGCGGGAGCGGCCCAAGCTGCTCTACACCGTCCCCACCTTCCAGAACCCCACCGGCCGCACCCTGCCCGCCGACCGCCGCGCCGCGCTCGCCTCCGTCGCCGCCCGCCACGGCCTGTGGATCGTCGAGGACGACCCCTACGGCGAACTCCGCTACGACGGTGAGCGCGTCCCCTGGATCGCCGCCCACCCCGACGCCCTCGACCGCACGGTGCTGCTCGGCTCCTTCTCCAAGGTCATGGCCCCCGGCCTGCGACTGGGCTGGCTGCGCGGGCCCGCCGAGCTGCGCCGCGCCTGTGTCGTCGCCAAACAGGCCGCCGACCTGCACACCCCGACCGTCAACCAGCTCGCGGCGGCCCGCTATCTGGCGGTCAGCGACCTCGACGCGCATGTGGCGAAGGTGGCCGCCGTCTACCGCGAGCGGCGGGACGCCATGCTGGCGGGGCTGGGAGAGGCGCTGCCGGAGGGATCGGTGTGGAACCGGCCCGACGGCGGCATGTTCCTCTGGGCCCGGCTGCCGGAGCCGTACGACACCGCCGCCCTGCTGCCGCAGGTGGTCCGCCAGGACGTGGCGTACGTCCCCGGCGCCCCCTTCTACGCGGGCGAACCCGACCGCGCCACCCTCCGGCTCTGCTTCGTGACCCAGACGCCGGAGGAGATCGCGGAGGGGCTGCGCAGGCTGGGGAAGGGGCTCAGGGGGTAGGGAGAGCGCTGCTCAGTCCCACCAGAAGTGCCAGGTGCGTTCACCGATGAGCTTTTCGGCGTACGACGACAACGTGTCGTCGTCGCCCGGCAGGACGGTGTAGGAGCAGAACGCGAAGTGTTCGGCGGCGATCGCCTCCGCCTCGGCGAGGCCGGTGGGCGGGGCCGCGACCGAGAGCGCGATGCGGTCGTAGCCGAGGGCGACGACGCGTATGCCGAAGCGGTCCTCCCAGGAGCGCAGGACAGCGCTGAACCGGGCCACGTCCTCGTCCTGGTTCGCCGGGCCCGACCAGCCGAGCGCCGTCGGGATGTCCGCGCTGCGGCGGGCGGCCACCAGGGCGAGGTGCGGCTCCTTGAAGTCGGGGACGCCTTCCGACAGCACGTCGGCGACCTCGGTGGCGCGGGTGTCGGGATCGGCGGCGAGAGTGAGGGGCGCGGCGAGGCCCGGCCACTCCCCGTCCTCCTCCGCCGCGACCTCGGCCCAGTACTCGGCGAGTACCTCATCGGCGTCGTGGTCCCCGGGGTACGACATCTCCTCGGGTGCCAACCCCCAGTCCTCCGGCCCGCCCTGACCGCTGCCCAGGTCCACGAGAACGGGCAGCAGCCCCGCCCGTCCGGCGGGCCGGCCCAGGGCCTTCCACGAACCGGACGCCGCCTGCTGCTCGGCGTGCCACAGCACGACCTCGCCCGTCGTCGCGTCGATCAGCCGCCCCGGCGGCAGTTGAAGCCCCAGCGAACGACCGCTCGGGTCGGAGGCCAGCTTGGGCAGCGGGTTGGGAAGAGTCGCCATGCCGGTGACTGTAGGGGCAGCCACTGACAACGGGGTTATGCGAGGGTGCTGGTGAAGGCCGCCCAGGCGGAGGGGGTGATGTGGAAGGTGGGGCCGCTGTCGGGGGTGTGCTTGGAGTCGCGGATGTGGATGGCGGTGGGGGAGACGGCGACTTCGAGGCATGCGCCGCCTTCACTGCCGCTGTAGCTCGACTTTCGCCAGTCGAAAGCGACCTCAAGGCATGCGCCGCCCTCGTCTCCGCTGTAGCTCGACTTGAACCACTTCAGTGCTTCGGCGCTCATCGCTCTCCTAGCAGGCGGTCTAGCAGACCCAGCGAGTCCTGAGTGGTCAGGGCCTGTGTCCGCAGCATCGCATATTTGCGCGCCAGGATTGACACCTCATCCGCGTCAGAAACCCACTGGCTGCCGCGCTGGCCTTCGGCGTAAGCAAGGTGCTGATGGTCGGGGGTCTCCACGAGGATGAACGGGCCGTCCAATCCCGCATTGCACGGGCTCCGCATCGGCAGGAACTGCAGCGACACGCACGGCAGTTCTGCCAATGCCCGCAGATGCCGAAGCTGCCCCGGCCGATCCCCGATCTCCAGGTACAGCACCGGCTCCCACACCACGAAGCTCAGCGTCGGCGGGCTCTTTCGGTGCAGGATCTCCTGGCGGTTCAACCGCAGGGCCGTGTACGTCTCGATCTCGTCCTCGTCGTACGCGGGGACCCTGTTGCGCAGTACGGCCCGGACGTACGGCTCGTTCTGGAGGAGGCCGGGCAGGACCGCGTTGTCGTACCAGGAGAGCGCGATCGCCTCCCGCTCGTGCTCCATGTACAGCTCGGCCCACATCGGGAACTGGTCGATCTCGGGGAGGTTGGCCACGCCCGCCGCCAACATGCCCTTGGTGTCGAGGATTTCGTCCAGCAGGGTCGCCAGGTCGGGCTTCAGCGCACGTCTGCCCTGCTCGATCGACGCGATGGTCTCCTCGTCGACCCTCACGAGTCCGGCGAGGCCGATCTGGGTGTGGCCCGCCTCGCGGCGGGCCGTGCCGAGCTGCTTGCCCAGCATCCTCATCGTCGAGTGGTTCTTCTTGCGCTGGCTCATGCTGCTGCCCATCCCCCGGCACGGTCGCCCTTGACCTGGTCGGAACCCGTACGGAAATTCCGTACGGGTTCACTCACTGATCAACGGTAGTCACGTTCCGTGACCCTTGTCCCGTGAACGAGACGATTCAACTCCCGCCCCTGTGCGAGAGGTTCTTCCGGCGTGAGCGGCGTTCCGTGCCGGCCGCGCGGCGGTTCGCGGCGCGGACGCTCGCCGGCTGGGGGCTCGACGGGACCGGGCGCGCCGACGACGTCCTGCTCTGTGTCAGCGAGCTGGTGACGAACGCGCTGCTGCACGGCGTACCGCCCGGCCGTCAGTTCCTGCTGTTCCTGCGGTACGACGGCCGGGTGCTGCGCCTCGAGGTGCACGACAGCGGGCCCGGTGTACCCCGCATCGCCGACGCGTGCGACGAGGGTGGGCGCGGGCTGCTGCTCGTCGCCGCGCTCAGCGACACGTGGGGCGTGCGCGAGCGGGCGCTCGGCAAGGCGGTGTGGTGCGAGTTCGCCGGACTCGGCACGCCCTAGGGGGCGGTCAGAGCTTCTCGGGTGTCCGGATGCCCAGCAGGGACATGCCCTGGTGGAGCGTGCGGGCCGTGACGTCGCACAGGAAGAGACGGTTGCCCACCTGCTCCGGCGTGTCGGCCTTCAGTACCGGGCACTTGTCGTAGAAGGCCGTGTAGAGCGACGCCAACTGGTACAGGTAAGCCGCCACCTTGTGCGGGGCGTACTCCGTCGCCGCCTCGAAGACCGTGTCGCCGAAGGCGTCCAGGTGCAGGCCCAGCGCGCGCTCCGCCGCGTGCAGTTCCAGCTCCGGGTGCGCGAGGGGCCGTACGTCTCCCGCCTTACGCAGGATCGACTGGATACGGGCGTACGCGTACTGGAGGTAGACGGAGGTGTCGCCGTTCAGCGAGACCATCTGGTCCAGGTCGAACTTGTAGTCGCGGTTGGCCGACGTCGACAGGTCCGCGTACTTCACGGCCCCGATGCCGACCTGGGCGGCCCGCTCCCGGATCTCGTCCTCGGTGAGGTCCTGCGCCTTCTCCCGGACGACCTCGGCGGCCCGCTGCACCGCCTCGTCCAGCAGGTCCTCCAGCCGTACCGTCTCGCCCTCACGCGTCTTGAACGGCTTGCCGTCCGCGCCCAGCACCGTGCCGTAGCCCATGTTGTGCGCGGTGACGTCGTCGGTGAGCCAGCCCGCCCGCCGGGCCGTCTCGAAGACCATCTTGAAGTGCAGCGACTGGCGTACGTCCACCACGTAGATCAGCGAGGTGGCCTGCAGGTCGGTGACCCGGTTGCGGATGGCGGTGAGGTCGGAGGCCGCGTAGCCGAAGCCGCCGTCGGCCTTCTGGACGATCAGCGGGACCGGCTGGTCGTCCTTGCCCCGGATGTCGTCGAAGAAGACCACGAGCGCGCCCTCGGAACGGACCGCGACGCCCATCTCCTCCAGCAGGCGGGCCGTCTCGGGCATGCCGTCGTTGTACGCCGACTCGCCGACGATCTCGTCGTCGCGGATCTCCATGTCCAGCTTCTCGAAGACCGAGGAGAAGTAGACCTTCGACTCGTCCACGAACCGCTGCCAGAAGTCGAGCGTCTCCTTGTCGCCGGACTGGAGGGCCACGACCCTCTTCCTCGCCCGCTCCTTGAAGTCCTCGTCCGCGTCGAAGACCGCCCGGGACGCCTTGTAGACCCGGTTCAGGTTCGACATGGCCTGCTCGCCGTCCGTGTCGGTCTCCGCGGACAGCGCGTCCGGGTGCTCGATCAGGTACTGGATGAGCATGCCGAACTGGGTGCCCCAGTCGCCGATGTGATGCCGGCCGATCGTCCGCTCGCCCGTGAAGTCGAGCATGCCGCGCAGGGCGTCGCCGATCACCGCCGAGCGCAGATGGCCGACGTGCATCTCCTTGGCCACGTTCGGCTGGGCGTAGTCGATGACCGTGATGCCCGGGTCCGCCTTGGCCGGGACGCCGAGCCGGTCGCCGTCCGCGTACCGCGCGGCCAGGTTCTGGGTGATCGCCCGGTCCGCGAGCGTGATGTTGAGGAAGCCGGGGCCGGAGACCTCGACGTCCTGGATCAGGTCCGCGCCGGTGGCGATCCCGGAGACGACCTGCGTGGCCAGCTCCCGCGGGTTCGCCTTCGCCTTCTTGGCGAGCGCCAGGATCCCGTTGGCCTGGAAGTCGGCCCGGTCGCTTCGTCGCAGCAGCGGGTCGACTCCGTCGGCTTCCGGGAGGGCGGATGCGAGGGCGTCGGCGAGGCGCTGGTTGACGAGATCCGTGAGCGACGTGACCGAGGTCATGGGGTGGGAGCCGTTCTCCTCGTGGGATTGATAGACGTGGCCAGTATCCCATGGGGGGTAAAGCCGTTTTCCTCGTCGGGAGGCGGTCTGTGACAATGGAGCGTCACCCGTTCAGTAAAGAAGGACGTGCCGATCGTGGCTCAGAGCACCGAGACCACCGACTGGGTCTCCCGTTTCGCGGACGAGGTCATCGAGGAGTCGGAGCGTCGGGCCCCCGGCAAACCTGTCGTCGTCGCGTCCGGTCTCTCCCCGTCGGGCCCCATCCACCTGGGCAACCTCCGCGAGGTCATGACCCCGCACCTCGTCGCCGACGAGGTCCGCCGCCGCGGCCACCAGGTGCGGCACCTGATCTCCTGGGACGACTACGACCGCTACCGCAAGGTGCCCGCCGGCATCGCCGGGGTCGACGACGGCTGGGCCGAGCACATCGGCAAGCCGCTGACCTCCGTCCCGGCCCCCGCCGGGTCGGAGTACCCGAACTGGGCCGAGCACTTCAAGGCCGCGATGACCGAGTCGCTGGCCGAGCTCGGCGTGGAGTTCGACGGCATCAGCCAGACCGAGCAGTACACCTCCGGCGTCTACCGCGACCAGGTCCTGCACGCCGTCGCGCACCGGGCCGACATCGACGCGATCCTCGACCAGTACCGGACCAAGAAGGCCCCGGCCAAGCAGTCGCAGAAGCCCGTCGACGAGGCCGAGCTGGAGGCCGCCGAGGGCTCCGGCGCGGCGAGCGAGGACGACGGCAGCTCCGGCGCCGGGTCCGTCGGGTACTTCCCGTACAAGCCGTACTGCGGCAACTGCGAGAAGGACCTGACGACCGTCACCGCGTACGACGACGACTCCACCGAGCTGACCTACTCCTGCACCGCCTGCGGCTTCTCCGAGACCGTCCGGCTGAACGAGTTCAACCGCGGCAAGCTGGTCTGGAAGGTCGACTGGCCGATGCGGTGGGCCTACGAGGGTGTCGTCTTCGAGCCGAGCGGCGTCGACCACTCGTCCCCGGGGTCCTCCTTCCAGGTCGGCGGCCAGATCGTCGGCATCTTCGGCGGCAAGCAGCCCATCGGGCCGATGTACGCCTTCGTCGGCATCACCGGCATGGCCAAGATGTCCTCCTCGCGGGGCGGCGTGCCCACCCCCGCCGACGCGCTGAAGATCATGGAGCCGCAGCTCCTGCGCTGGCTCTACGCCCGCCGCCGCCCCAACCAGTCCTTCAAGATCGCCTTCGACCAGGAGATCCAGCGGCTCTACGACGAGTGGGACAAGCTGGACGGGAAGGTGGCCGACGGATCGGCCCTTCCGGCGGACGTGGCCGCCCACTCCCGTGCGGTGCGGACCGCCGGCGGTGAGCTGCCGCGGACCTCGCGGGCGCTGCCGTACCGGACGCTCGCGTCGGTCGCGGACATCACCGCAGGGCACGAGGACCAGGCGCTGCGGATCCTGAGCGAACTCGACCCCTCCGACCCGCTCACCGCCCTCGACGAGGCCCGCCCGCGCTACGACAAGGCCGAGGCCTGGATCAACACGCACGTCCCCGCCGACCAGCGGACCATCGTGCGCGACCAGCCCGACGCCGAACTGCTGAAGTCCCTCGACGAGGCGTCCCAGCAGTCCCTGCGGCTGCTGCTCGACGGGCTCGCCGAGCACTGGTCGCTCGACGGACTGACCCACCTCGTCTACGGCGTCCCGAAGGTGCAGGCCGGCTTCCCGGCCGACGCCACGCCCAAGGAACTGCCGCCGGAGATCAAGACCGCCCAGCGGACGTTCTTCGCGCTGCTCTACCACCTGCTCGTCGGCCGCGACACCGGTCCGCGTCTGCCCACGCTGCTGCTCGCGGTGGGGCAGGAGCGGGTGCGGGGCCTGCTCGGCGAGTGACGCCGTGAGAAAGCGCCCGGTGCCTTGGGGCACCGGGCGCTTTCTCGTGTGCGCTCTACGCGATGTGCTCGTCCCTATGCGATGTGCTCTTCCGCCATTTCGGCGTTGAGACGGTTGGAGAAGCGGTTCACCATGCGCTTGGCCTCGGCCTCGGGGAGCGTGATGCCGTAGGTCGCCTCGACGTCGACGAGGAACCCCTTGGGGGTCGGCGCTCCGTTGCCACCCTTGATCGACTCACGGAAGACCTGGTAGTACGCGTCCTCGTCCGGCTCGTAGCCGCCGCCCTCTCCCAGCTCACGGGTGCGGCCGCCCGGGACCACCGGGATGGGGAACGTGCCGGTCTCCTCGGGGGCCGGTTCCTGGCCGGGGGCCGGGGGCTCCTCCTCGTACTGCTCGCGGTACTCGGTGGCCTGCTCCTCCTGCTCGTACCACTGGGCGTACTGCTCGGAGGGGTCGTAGTTGGGGTCGTAGCCGCCGTGGTACGCGACCTCTTGCGGGGGTGTCTGGAACCAGGGGCTCGGGTCGGGGGCCGGCTGGGCCTCCTGGAACGGTTGCCCGGGGTTCTGGGTGCCGCCGGGGTATCCGCGCTGCTCGCTGGGAGGTGCCTCCCCCAGTGCCTGAACGGCCTGGGAGGTGCCCCCAGCGCCCACCCGTGCCACCCCAGCGGCACGATTGCCCGCAGCTATCTCCGCCAGGTGTGCCGGCGGGAGCTCCTGGTGCTGGGGGGCCGGGGGGAGCACCGCCGGCTCTATGCCTGCCGCTGCCAGGCCCGCCGGGGCCGTTTCCGCGAGGGGGACTCCGTAGCGGGCCAGGCGGAGCGGCATCAGGGACTCCACCGGGGCCTTGCGGCGCCAGGCGCGGCCGAAGCGGGAGCGGAGGCGGGCCTGGTAGACGAGACGTTCCTGCTCCAGCTTGATCACCTGTTCGTAGGAGCGCAGCTCCCAGAGCTTCATCCGGCGCCAGAGGAGGAACGTGGGCACCGGCGAGAGCAGCCAGCGCGTGATGCGGACGCCCTCCATGTGCTTGTCCGCGGTGATGTCGGCGATCCGGCCGATCGCGTGCCGGGCGGCCTCGACCGAGACCACGAACAGGATCGGGATCACCGCGTGCATACCCGTGCCCAGCGGGTCCGGCCAGGCCGCCGCGCCGTTGAAGGCGATCGTGGCCGCCGTCAGCAGCCACGCCGTCTGCCGCAGCAGGGGGAAGGGGATCCGGATCCAGGTCAGCAGCAGATCCAGGGCGAGCAGGACGCAGATACCCGCGTCGATGCCGATCGGGAACACATACGAGAAGTTCCCGAATCCTTTTTGCAGGGCCAACTCGCGCACCGCCGCGTACGAGCCGGCGAAGCCGATGCCGGCGATGATCACGGCGCCGGTCACGACCACGCCTATGAGAACGCGGTGCATCCGAGTCAGCTGGATTGGCGCGGCCACCTACTCCCCTCCCCTTGCGTGTTGTTGCGCGCAACAGGGTGGCACATGTGTGCGGCGCACGGGTGTCCGGACCTTCAGCTCTTCATCAGCGCTTCGTGGCGGAAGCCTTGGCCGTCGTCTTCGAGACCGACTTCGTCGCCGTGCTCGACGGGGTCCCGGACGCCGTCGCCTTGGGGGTCGCCGAAGCCGACTTGGAGGGGGACGGGCTGGTCGTCGAGGTCGAACTGCCGCCGCTGCCCTCGCCGTTGGCGGACCTGACCGCCGCCACGACCTCCTGGGCGGCCTTCTTCGCGGACGCCGTCAGAGTGTCGGCGCCGGGCGTCTTCTCACCGGCCAGACCGGCGCCGTTGTAGTCGAGCGTGATGACCACGTTCTCGACCCGGGCCACGATCGTCTGCTGCTTGAAGGCGCCTTCCTTCTTCTTCAGGTCGTAACGCACCACCGTCGCCTGGTCGCCCGTGCCGGTGACGGTCTCCGTCTTGGCGTTCTTGGCGTCCGTCACCGTCTGGGCGGCTTTGACCTGCTTCGCGTAGTACGTCTGCGCCTGCGACTCGGCGTCGCCGGTCGCCGCGTCCGACTCGAAACGCAGCAGGGAGACATTGAGCCAGCGGAACTGCGAGCCCTTGACCCCGTTGTTGTCCAGGCTCGACCAGGAGCAGCTGGCGCGGGCGCCGGTGTCGGAGGAGTCGCCCTCCTTGCCGGACGACGTGCCCTTCGGCACCAGTTCCGTCAGCGTCTTCTTCGACAGCACCTTGCAGGCGCCCGGCAGCGTGGCGTACGCGGCCGCCTCGACCTTGGGAGCGGAGCTCGCGGCGGCGTCGCCGGAGCCGCCCGCGCCCTGCGCGCCGTCCGTCGCGGTGGTGGAGCCGTTCGCCGAGTCCGAGCCGGAGTCCGAGGAGCACGCCGCCGCGAACACCATCACCGGCACCGCGAGCGCGGCGGCCAGGACGCGGTTCAGGCCGCCCGTGCGGGTGGCGCGCTGGTCAAACTGGTCGTCTCGCTGGGCTCGTCGCTGCATGGTTCCTTCACTCATGACGCTCGTGGTTCCTGCGGTCGGATCGGGTCCGAGGGGCCACGGTACGCGGTGAGACAGCTGTGCGGTTCCGCTTCACCCCCTTTGCGGACCCGCCGGGGGTGGACGCCGAAGGCCGTTATCCGGCCAGGGAGTCGGCGAGCTGAGAAGCCAGTTTCCGGGCCTTGTCCTGCATTTCCTTGCTGTCCGGGACGGTTCCGACCGTCGCCGGCTGCTCCTCGTACTCGATGGTCACGATGACGTTGGACGTGCGGAACGCCACAGTCACCGTGCGCTGTTTGACCGTGGAACCGGAGTTGCTGAGCGCGTCGTCGACGAACGCCTCGTCACCGAGGTCGTCCAGCAGGCGGGGCTGGAGGTCGGTGGGGGTGGAGGAGGGGGAGGAGCCGGTGGAGCCGGAGGTGGAAGGGGACGCGGAGGAGGCGGCGGACGGGCTCGATGAAACCGGCGAACCAGATGAACTGGGTGAACCGGATGAACTGGACGAGGGGGTCCCCGTGCCGGAGTCGGAGGCCGTGGGCTCCGGGAGGTCGGCTGCGGTGACCTTCCGCGCGAACAGCTCCTCGGCCTCGTCGTCGTCGCTGACGGAGTTGTCGTAGGAGACGACGCGTTCGAGGTCGACGAAGAGGTGGTTCGTGGCGTCCGCCGACTGCACCTTCCAACGGCAGCCCACCTTGCGGTCCGTGTCGAACGTCGGCGTCGCCTCGCCCTCGTAGGCGGTCTCGCGCTGCTGCTCGTCGGTGAGTTCCTTGATGCCGGGCAGCAGGGAGTCGAGCGTGGAGCGGCCGACGGCGCTGCAGGCCTCGGGGAGGGTCGTGTACTTGCCGGGCTGCGCGGCGGCCGAGGCGGTGCCGGCCTCGCCGGGGTTGGAGTCGTCCGTGGAACCGCCGTTGTCCGAGCTGCCGGTGCAGCCGGCCAGCAGCGCCGCGAGGAGGGCGGCGATGCCGGGTACGTAGGCCTTCCGGTGCACGGTCGGCTCCTCTCGACGGTTCGCGTGGTGATCGCGGGATCGCGTGATCTTGGTCCAGTGTCCCCGCTGCTTAATCGCTTGCCGGACGGGGGCGGCCCCAGCAGACAATGTGTATCGCACGCAACACCGTGGACGCCGGTCCGATGTCCTATTCGTTGATCTTGGCGCCGGTTTTGCGACTTGAGACTTCTGTTGTTGATCCGGGGGATTGGGGCCGATATGTCATACGTGGAAATGCCGGGTGCGAAGGTACCGATCCGGATGTGGACCGACCCGGCGTCGGTGGAGGACGTGGCACTCCAGCAGCTGCGCAACGTCGCCACCCTGCCGTGGATCAAGGGCCTGGCCGTGATGCCGGACGTCCACTACGGGAAGGGGGCGACGGTCGGGTCGGTCATCGCGATGCGGGGTGCGGTGTGCCCGGCGGCGGTGGGCGTGGACATCGGCTGCGGGATGTCCGCGGTGAAGACGTCCCTGACGGCGAACGACCTGCCCGGTGACCTGTCCCGACTGCGCTCGAAGATCGAGCAGGCGATTCCGGTGGGGCGGGGGATGCATGACGATCCCGTCGACGCGGGGCAACTGCATGGTTTCGCGACCGCGGGGTGGGACGACTTCTGGGGGCGGTTCGACGGGGTGGCCGAGGCGGTCAAGTTCCGGCGGGAGCGGGCTTCGAAGCAGATGGGAACACTTGGCTCAGGCAACCACTTCTGTGAAGTATGCGTAGATACGTCCGGTTCTGTATGGCTCATGCTCCACTCCGGATCCCGGAACATCGGCAAGGAACTGGCCGAGCATCACATCGGGGTGGCGCAGAAGCTCCCGCACAACCAGGGGCTGATCGACCGCGATCTGGCGGTCTTCGTCGCCGACACCCCGCAGATGGCCGCTTACCAGAACGACCTCTACTGGGCTCAGGAGTACGCCAAGTTCAACCGGTCGATCATGATGGCCCTCTTCAAGGACGTCCTCCGCAAGGAGTTCAGGAAGGCCCGGGTCACCTTCGAGCCCGAGGTGAGCTGCCATCACAACTACGTGAGCCGTGAGCGCTACGAGGGGGTGGACATGCTCGTCACCCGTAAGGGAGCGATCAGTGCCCGGGCCGGCGAGTACGGAATCATCCCGGGCTCCATGGGCACCGGTTCCTACATCGTGAAGGGCCTCGGGAACGAGAAGTCCTTCAACTCGGCCTCGCACGGCGCGGGTCGGCGCATGAGCCGTAACGCGGCCAAGCGCCGCTTCTCGACGAAGGACCTGGAGGAGCAGACGCGGGGCGTGGAGTGCCGTAAGGACTCCGGCGTCGTGGACGAGATCCCGGGCGCCTACAAGCCGATCGACCAGGTCATCGATCAGCAGCGGGACCTGGTGGAGATCGTGGCGAAGCTCAAGCAGGTTGTTTGTGTGAAGGGCTGATGTGCGTGAGGCCCCCCGGACTCGGGGGGCCTCACGCACATCATTGGTCGCTCGGCGTCAGCATGCGGCTGTTGCGGAGACGCCATCGGCGCATGCGGCAACTTTGCTCGCTGCGTCCGAGTTTCTCGGCCACCGCCGGGATGTCGTCGGACTGGAGAAGCGCATTGTCTTCCGGGGCGGTCCAGCGCCTTGAGTGCACAATGCGCATGTCGTATGGGCGGGTCCATGAGCTGACTGCTTCTGCCTTTACCTGCTTGCGTCCCAGAGACAGGCACCGCGGGTAGTAGAGGTCAGTTGCCAGGAGCTGAGCGGCTTCCTTCTCGTAGGCGATGTTGTAGACCTCGTCGCGCGCGTTGCGATTCGCCGTGCGCTCCGCGCCGGTGAGTTCACGTGCGTAGGCGCTCAGGTACGCAGCGATGGCCGTGCTGGAGGTGGTCAGGCAAACGAAAGGGATTCCCTGGCCCGCGTAGCCGACGGAGCCGTCGGCATCGATGATGCCGCGCAAGTAGTCCCGGCGTGAGAACTCGACGCTTGGTGGGGCGATGGTCTGTGACTTGCGGCCGTACGGCATACCGAGTTCGTTGAGCTTCGTCCGAGCCTCCAGTGAACACAGGGTCCACGTCGCCGAGTGGTATTCCTCGACGAAGTTCGTGGATCGGGTGCGCTCGGCGACGCGGCTGTTGTACGGCGTCAAATGCTTGAACCGGTACAGCAGATCGATGTCCCTGATGTTGAGTTCCACGCTCAGACGGCCTTTCTGGCCGACGCCTTGGTGCAGGTGCCCGTCCGCCTGCAAGAACCCGAACATGTACGCGTACTCCGGGATCGTCAGGTCCATGAACCGGTGGGCGTTAGGCTCGCAGTCAGCCATGAGGAAGTTGTTCCTTCCTTGCTGGTCAGGTCCTCGGCCGGGATGCCGCCCAGCCGGGGGCCGTCATGTTTGACGTTCTACTGCGAGGCTAAGTCGCTGGTTCGGGCTTCGATCGGGTGATCGGTGATGTTCACCCGTACGGGTTCAGAAGAGCCGTTTCTCCAGGAGTGTCACCGCGTACGGGCTGCCCGATCCGGCGTTCTTTTCCCGTTGTTCGCCTACGACCGTGTAGCCCGCCGCCTCGTAGTACGTGCGCAGGCGGGGGTTGGAGGAGAGGCAGTCCAGGCGGGCGTAGGGGCGGCCCGCTGCGGTGATGCGGGATTCGGCGTGGGTGAGCAGGGCGCGGCCCGTTGCCGGGGGTGCCGTGTACGGGGTCGTCATCAGGCGGTGGATGTAGCCCGCGTCGGGTGGGCGGGGGCCCCAGGCGGACGGGTCGTCCCACCAGAGTTCGTACGCGCCGGTCGGAGAGGCGTCCGTGTGGGACAGCCAGATCTCGCCTGACTCCATGCGGTCGCGGAAGTGGGTCTCGTTCTTCTCGCCCGGCTTCCACTGGTCGATGCCGTGGGCGAGTTGCCAGAGGGCGGCCGTGTCGCGGAGGCGGACCAGGAGGGGGGCCTCGGCCGGGGTCGCCCTGCGGAAGGCCGGGGGTGGGCAGGCTGTGGGGACGGGTTCGAGGAGGCGGGTGCGGAGGGCGGCGGAGAGGGGCGTCGCGTTCAGGCCCAGGGCCTCCGTCACATACGACTCCACCGAGCCGTGGCGGTTCCGCAGGCCGGTGAGGAACAGGCGCATCGCCGAGGCGGGTGCGCGGCCGAAGGCCGGCCAGGCGGGGGAGCGGCCCTCGTTGCGCGCGCGCCAGTCGGACAGCAGGGCCTCGGTGGCCAGTTCGGTCAGGGTGAAGTCGAAGACGATCGTCTCGTCGGGGATGTTCAGGAGGGAGAGGACCAGGGCCGCGAGCTGGCCTGTGCGGTCCTTGCCCGAGGCGCAGTGGAAGGTGAGGGGGGCGTCCGCGCGGGCGATCAGTTCCAGTGCCGCCGCCAGTTCCTTCGTGCCGTCCTGCGCCACCTCCATGTAGCGCTCGGCGAGGTAGGGGCCCGGGTCCACGTCCGGGGTCTGTGCCGCCTGGTTGTAGGGACGGTGTTCGATGCTGAGGTTGTGGTACGCGAAGGAGGGGTCCGTCGGGACCCGGCCCCGGGCGTCGGCCTCCCAGGGGTGGCGGAGGTCGATCACCGTGCCCACGGAGAGGGACAGGAAGCGGTGCCAGTCGGGGGTGTCCCTCGTCAGCCTGCCCAGGGAGTCCGCGCGGTAGAGGCGGCCGGGGCGGATGCGGAGGCCGTCGGTGGTGCGGTAGCCGCCCAGGTCGCGGAAGTTGTGCAGCTTGTCGAACGCGAGGTGTCTGTCCACGGCGTGACCCTATGCGGAGGGTCCGGAACCGGGTGGGGGCGAACTGGTGTCTTAGGTTGGCCAGTTCGGGTCGTTGACACGGGGGTGTCGGATGAAGCGGATGCGTGGGCCGGTGACGGTGGCGGGGCTTGTGGTTGTTGTGGGGGCTCTGCTCGCCGGATGTTCGCAGGGGTACGAGGACGAGCGGGGGAAGGGGGACGCGCCGGTCGCCGGGAAGGCGGGGGACGACACTCCCGCCGAGGTGTTCAACATGCCGGACGGGTTCGGGAACCTCGCCACCAAGTGTGTGGGGCACGGGTTCCGGGCGTATGTGACGACCAACGCGACCGGGCCGTCCAATGTGCAGATCGTCGAGGACAAGACATGCGGGGGGTGACGGCGGCCGGGGTGGTGGCCGGGCTCGTTCTCGCGCTCGGCGGGTGTGCTTCGCAGCAGTACTACGAGGAGCGGGGGAAGGCCGACGCCCCGGTCGCGGGGAAGGCGGGGGAGGACTCCGCCGCCGAGGTCTACAACTTCCCCGACGGGTTCGGGAACCTCGCCACCAAGTGCGTGGGGAAGGGCAAGCGGGCGTACGCCACGACGAAATTCGTGCAGCAGCAGGACGAGGACGACGTGATCATCATTCCGGCCAATGCCGTGATCGTCGAAGATCCGGCGTGTCAGGCGCCCTGAGCTGTCACTTCGCGTGCCGTACCGCGTAGATCATGACGAACGCCACGATGTGGATGCCGAAGAGGAAGTAGCCGAGCCACCACCACATCTGGCGTTCGTCGTGCGGCCCCTGTGGGTCCTTGGACACCATCACAGCTCCCGGTGGACCTTGGTGTTCGACGCCTGGGCGCGGGGGCGCAGCACCAGGAGGTCGACGTTGACGTGGCTGGGGCGGGTCACCGTCCAGGCGATGGTGTCGGCGACGTCGTCGGCGGTGAGGGGGTCGGCGACGCCCTCGTAGACCTTGGCGGCCTTGTCCTCGTCGCCGCCGAAGCGGGTGAGGGCGAACTCGTCGGTCTTGACCATGCCGGGGGCGATCTCGATGACGCGGACCGGCCGGCCGACGATCTCCAGGCGGAGGGTCTCGGCGAGGACGTGGGCGCCGTGCTTGGCGGCGACATAGCCGGCGCCGCCCTCGTAGGTGCCGTGGCCGGCCGTGGAGGAGACGACGACGATCGTGCCGTCGCCGCTCGCGTCCAGCTTGGGCAGCAGGGCCTGGGTGAGGTTGAGGGTGCCGATGACGTTCGTCTCGTACATCGAGCGCCAGTCGGCGGGGTCGCCGGTGGCCACCGGGTCGGCGCCGAGCGCGCCGCCCGCGTTGTTGATCAGGACGCCGACGGTCGTGAAGGCGGTCGCGAACTCGTCGACGGCCGCGCGGTCCGTGACGTCCAGCTGGTAGGCGGCCGCCGAGCCGCCCGCCGCGACGATCTCCTCGGCCAGCGCCTCGATCCGGTCCTTGCGGCGGGCGGTGAGGACGACGCGGTAGCCGGCTGCGGCGAGCCGGCGGGCCGTGGCGGCGCCGATTCCGCTGCTCGCACCGGTGACGACGGCGATGCGGGAGGCGGCGGACGGTGCGGCGGTGGCCATGGGACTGCTCCTCGGACGTGGTCGGGTGCCTGCCCGCCAGGATAGGTGCGAAAATCGGGGTGGGTGATCCTCTGTCCGGGAGGTGGACCATGGGACAGGCGCGAGAGGTCATGGACCGGCTCACTGAGGCGCTGACCACGAAGACGGATCCGAAGGTCATCGGTGAGCTCTTCGCGGAGGACGCCGTCGCCGTCACACCCGACGGCGGGGAGCTGCGCGGCCGGGACAGCATCGTCGAGTACTGGCGTCAGATGACGGACATGGTGCCCGAGGCGCGCTACGAGCCGGTGCACGCGTACGAGGTCGGTGACACGGCCATCGACGAGGGGTTCTTCGCCGGTCGCAACACCGGGCCGATCCAGTTGCCGACCGGGGAGTCGCTGCCCGCGACGGACAAGGAGATCAGGATTCGCGGGGTGGACTTCGCGAAGGTCGACGCGCAGGGCCGGATCGTCGACTACCGGCTCTACTTCGACGAGATGGAGTTCCTGGGGCAGCTGGGGCTGCTGCCCGAGGACCTGCCGTAAGACGCCCGCTCACTCGCCGCGCGGGGCCCACATGATCACGGCCATGCCCGCGAGGCAGATCAGCGCGCCCGCGATGTCCCAGCGGTCGGGCCGGTAGCCGTCGGCGACCACGCCCCACAGGAGCGAACCGGCGACGAAGATCCCGCCGTACGCGGCGAGGACACGGCCGAAGTGGGCGTCGGGCTGGAAGGTGGCGACGAAGCCGTAGGCGCCGAGGGCGAGGACTCCGCCGGTGGCCCAGAGCCAGCCGCGGTGCTCGCGCACGCCCTGCCAGACCAGCCAGGCGCCGCCGATCTCGAGGACGGCGGCGAGGACGAAGAGGGCGGCGGAGCGCAGCACGAGCATGCCGCTCAGCCTGGCATGCCGGTGCGCGTCACCTGTTGGAGGGCGCCTCACCGCCCGCTCCCCGTGGGATACATCCCACCGGTGGGACCCACCGGTAGGACCCGGCCGACGGAGGAGTGGTGGTATGCGCAGGATGCGGGGGCTCGCCGTGTGGGGGGCCATGGGGGTGCTGGCGGTGGGCTCGCCCACGCCGGCGGCGGCCGAGGCGGGGGAGGCGAGGGAGGCGAGGGAGGCGGCCGAGGCGGATCTGTCGTATCACGGGTTCGCGGTCATGCACGGCGGGCGGGTCGACGTACGGCTCACTCCGCGCAACCACGGTCCGGCGGACGTGGCCGACGCGACCGTACGGCTGCGCTGGTCGGTGCCGCTGGCGGCGCGGGCCCAGCGGCTGCCGGACGGGTGTGCGCGGACCGGGGAGCGGTCGGTGGTGTGCCGTACGGGCGCGCTGGCGGCGGACACGCTGGGGGAGCGGATCGAGCTGGGGGTGTGGCTGCGGGGCCGGCCGGCGGAGGCGACGCTCGCGGTCGACACGGTGTGGGCGGGCGGGGCCGTGGACCGGAACCGGGCCAACGACCGGCAGCAGGTGCTGGTGCTGGACACCGGGGACGCCTACTACTTCTGAGGGCCGTGAGGTCCCTGAGTACGATCTCGGCAGGCGGCGCTGACGAAGGGGTTGGGCGATGTCCGGGAACGTGCGGTCGAGGCTGCTGGACGAGCTGTCCGTGGTCTCCCGCCGGTACGTGGCGTCGTACGCCCTGTTCAATCAGGCGCTGGCGGACCGGCTCGGGCTGCATCCGACCGATCTGCAGTGTCTGAACCTGCTGACGCTGGAGCCGGAACCGGTGACCGCGGGCCGGGTGGCCGAGCTGACGGGGCTGACCACGGGGTCGGCGACGCGGCTGGTGGACCGGCTGGAGCGGGCGGGGTACGTGGTCCGGGAACGGGACGCGGTCGACCGGCGGCGGGTGCTGGTGGCGCCGGTGCCGGAGCGGATCGCGGAGTTCGGGCGGATGTGGGAGCGGCTGGGCGGGGACCGTACGCCCCTGTTCGTGGATCTGGCGGACGCGGAACTGGCCGTGATCGTGCGGCACATGAGGCGGACGGTGGAGTTCCACGGGGAGCGGATCGCACGACTGCGGGAAGGCCGGGTGTAGGGGGACATGCGGGACACGGGCATACCGGACTTCCGGGACTCCGAGACGCTGGAGTTCGGTGTGGTGCAGGCCCGTCGGCAGGCCGAGGCGGTCGAGGCGGCTGAGGCGGTCGGGGCCGGGGCCGGGGCCGGGACCGTGCGGGGGCTGCCCCGGCACTGGCTTCTGGTGCTGCTCGGCGCGGCGGTGCTGCCGGGGGCGGTGCTGGTGGTCGTGGGGCGGGGGCTGGAGGAGCCCGCCGTGCAGGCGTGGCGGACGGTGTGTCTGGCGGTCACCGTGCAGGCGCTGCCGTTCCTGTTGCTGGGGACGGCGCTGTCGGGGGCGATCAACGCGTTCGTGCCGGCGAGTGTGTTCGGGCGACTGCTGCCGAAGCGGCCGGCGCTCGCGGTGCCGGTGGCGGGGATGGCGGGGGTGGTGCTGCCGGGGTGCGAGTGCGCGTCCGTGCCGGTGGCGAACAGTCTGATCGGGCGGGGGGTCACTCCGGCGGCGGCGTTCGCGTTCCTGCTGTCGGCGCCCGCGATCAATCCGGTGGTGCTGACGGCGACGGCGGTGGCGTTCCCGGGCAGCCCGGAGATGGTGCTGGCCCGGCTGCTGGCCTCGCTGGTGACGGCGGCCGTGATGGGCTGGCTGTGGCTCTGGCTGGGGCGCGAGGAGTGGCTGCGGCCTGCCGTACGGCACACCGGGCACCGGCCGGGGCACAGCCGCTGGGAGGAGTTCCGGCAGGGTTTCCAGCACGACTTCCTGCACGCGGGGGGTTTCCTGGTGGTCGGGGCGATGGCGGCGGCGACGTTCAATGTGGCGGTGCCGCGGTCGGTGCTGGAGGTGTTCTCCGGTTCGCCGTGGCTGTCGGTGCTGTTCCTGGCGGCGCTGGCGATCCTGCTGGCGGTGTGCAGCGAGGCGGACGCGTTCGTGGCGGCCTCGCTGAGCGGGTTCTCGCCGGTGGCGCGGCTGGCGTTCATGGTGGTGGGGCCGATGGTCGATCTGAAGCTGATCGCGTTGCAGGCGGGGACGTTCGGCCGGGCCTTCGCGGTCCGGTTCTCCTCGGCGACGGTCGTCGTCGCGGTGGTGTGCAGCGCGGTCGTGGGAGGGGTGCTGTTGTGAAGCGGTTCGTGCAGGTCGCGTTGCTGGTGCTGGGTGGGCTGGGGCTGTTGCAGACCTCGCTGTTCACGGACGAGTACCTGCGGTTCGTGAAGCCGGGGATGCGGTGGCTGCTGGTCGTGTCGGGGGTGGTGCTGGTGGGGCTGGGGGTGCTGGAGGCGCTGGCCGCGCGCGGACGGCGGGACCAGCACGAGGAGCAGGATCGGCATGGGGTGCATGGGGTGCATGGGGTGCATGGGGTGCCTGGGGGCCATGAGGGGCATGAGGGGCATGAGGGGCACGGCCATGACCACTCCCGGGTGCCGCGCGTCGCCTGGCTGCTGTTCCTGCCGGTACTGAGCCTGCTGTTCTACGCCCCGCCCGCGCTCGGCTCGTACACGGCCTCGCGGGAGCCGGCCAAGGTGGTCGCGGTGCAGGACGACGGGTTCGATCCGCTGCCGGCGACCTCGCCGCTGCCGGTCACGCTGACCGAGTTCACCCAGCGGGTGCAGCAGGACCGCAGCCGGGCGATCAAGGGGCGCGCGGTGCGGCTGACGGGGTTCGTCTCGCCGGCCGACGGGGGCGGCTGGTATCTGACGCGGATCCTCATCAGCTGCTGTGCGGCGGACGCGACCACGCTGAAGGTACGGGTGTACGGCGGCACCCCGCCGAAGGCGGACACCTGGGTGACGGTGACCGGGACCTGGCACCCGAGCGGGAAGCTGGGCACCTCGTCGGCGGCGGTGGCGTTGGACGCCCGCAGCCTGAAGAAGGTGCGCAAGCCGTCGAACGCGTACATGGACGCGCTACCCCTGGGCTGAGGCGGTGGCCGAGGCGAGCGCGTAGGCCGTGGGTGACACCCCCACCGTCGCCTTGAAGTCACGGGCCAGGTGGGCCTGGTCGGCGTAGCCCAGGTCCGCCGCCAGGGCCGCCCAGTCCAGCGCCTCCTGGGTGCCCGCCCGCTCCAGGGCCTCGTGGAGGCGGTAGCGGAGGATGGCCCACTTCGGGCTGACGCCGACGTACCCGGCGAACAGGCGCTGCAGGGATCGTACGGACACGCCCTCGGCGTGGGCGAGGTCGTCGACGCGGCGCAGGGTGAGGTCGGCGCGGGCCTGCTCCACGAGGGCCATGGCCCGGTCGGCCCGGGGGTCGGGCACGGGGTCGAGGGCGAGCAGGAAGGCGTCGAGGGCGGCCACCCGGGCGGTGTCGTCGGCGGGCGTGACGATCGCGCGGGCGGTGTCGGGGCGGGCGGACGGGAAGACGTCGTGGGCGGGCAGCGCGCGGCCCGTCCAGTGGGAGACGGGCGGGCCGGGGGCGTAGGGCCGGAAGCCGCCGGGGCGGAACTTCACCCCGCAGACCCGGCCGCGCCCGCTGAGCTTGCGGGTGTAGAGGCCGCGTACGACCCCGGTCAGTTCGGCGTAGGGCGGCCCTTCGTCCTCGTCCCACTGGAAGGTGAGGTTGACGGCGGGGTGCGGGACGATGTGGGAGGCGTACGGCTCGGGCAGGTCCCAGTCGATAAGCCAGTACGTCTCGACATGGCGGCGCAGCGGCTCGGCGGGCGGGTGGCGGCGGAACCGCACCCGGGTCAGCAGCCCGGCCGGGTCGACGATTCCCCGGGTGTCGCGGCGGGGTGCGGCCATGGTCGGATCGTATGTCGTGTTTCTTCAAGAAGGGTCGGTGCCGGTTTTCCTACGGTCGGGGCATGGACATTCAGACGGACACACAGATGGCGTACGGCATCGGTGAGCTGCTGGGCAGGGCGCGGGAGCGGGCCGTGCCGGTGGTGCGGGGGATCGGGGACGGGGCGCTGGGCGCTGCCACGCCCTGTGCGGAGTACGACGTGAAGGCCCTGGTCAACCATGTGTTCCAGGTGGTCGAGCAGTTCCAGCGGCTGGCGGCGAAGGAGGCGTCGGACTTCGGCGCGGCGACGCCCGACCGGGTGGGGGCGGGGCCGGACTGGCGGGAGGGGTTCGCGGTGGAGGCGGACCGGCTGGTGGCGGCCTGGTCGGCGCCGGGGGCGGAGGAGGGGACGACCGGGGCGATGGACATGCCGGCCCGGCTGGTGGGGGCGATGGCGCTGCTGGATCTGACCGTGCACGCGTGGGATCTGGCGCGGGCGACCGGGCAGGGGTACCCGGGGGCGGACGAGGTGGTGGTGGAGGTGCTGCTGGGCGTGGTGGCCGAGCTGGCGCCGACGGCCCGGCGGATGGGGGTGTTCGGGGAGCCGGTGGCGGCGCGGGAGGGGGCGCCGGCGTTCGAGCGGCTGCTGGCGGCGACGGGGCGGGATCCGTACGGGTGGAAGGGGAACGGGTGACGGGCCCTCCGGGGGAGAGGGGGAGGGGGGCGGGGGTTCGAGGGCGGGTGCGGGTCCGGTGGGGGCTGGTCGCGCAGTTCCCCGCGCCCCTAAAGGCGT